>CAZRBN010000017.1:11170-12232 GCA_964598355.1 uncultured Gammaproteobacteria bacterium | reverse complement strand
ACTCTACTCAGCAGTTGAGGATCCTCCAAAACTTTTGCAGTACCCCTCACAACAGTAGTGAGACAATCTTCAGCAATAATAACTGGAATATGAGTCCGATCCATAATCAACTTATCCAGACCAAGCAAATTTGCTCCTCCTCCAGTTAGCAAAATTCCATGCTCTAAAATATCAGAAGTAAGCTCCGGTGGCGCTTCTTCCAAAACGTCCGCAATTCCTTCAACAATTTGACTCAGGATTGGTGAAAGAGCCTCCCTCACATCCACATCAGACAAACGAAGACTTTTGGGAAGTCCTGATTCTATATCCCGACCTCTTACAATCATCATTTTTTCTTTATCTTCATTTTGACTTTTGATTTTTGACTTTTGACTTAAACTTTCATACGCACTTCCAATTTTTATTTTTATTTCCTCCGCTGTTTTCTCCCCCAAAAGCATCCCATTTCGAAGCCGGACATACTGGAGAATTGCTTGATCCATATCATCACCTGCAAATTTCAAAGACCGGCTCACAACAATTCCTCCCAAAGAAATCACCGCAATTTCTGTTGTTCCTCCTCCAATATCAACAACCATCATACCCGTTGGCTGAAAGACAGAAAGGCCTGCTCCAATCGCAGCTGCCATTGGTTCTTCAATCAGGTAGGCTTCCCGTGCACCAGCTGCAAGAGTCGCTTCCCAGACAGCCCGTCTTTCAACTTCAGTGACACTTGATGGAATTCCTACAACAACTTTTGGATGAATAAAAGAAAGAGGAAGTATTTTATCTACTTCATGCACTTGTCGGATATAGTGACGTATCATTGCCTCGGTTGCGTCAAAATCAGCAATAACTCCACCGCGCAACGGTCTGACTGTCTCAATAGTTGCCGGAGTTTTCCCAAGCATTTTTTTAGCCTCAGATCCGATAGCGATAATTTCTTTTGTTTTTTTGTGTCGCGCAACCATGGAGGGTTCACGGACAACAATACCCTTGCCTTTTATGTGAACAAGCGTATTAGCAGTCCCTAAATCAATTCCTATATCATGGGAGAAAAGTGAAAAAAACCAATCAAACATA
>CAZRBN010000017.1:0-11070 GCA_964598355.1 uncultured Gammaproteobacteria bacterium | reverse complement strand
CCCTAAATCAATTCCTATATCATGGGAGAAAAGTGAAAAAAACCAATCAAACATATCTGTGAATTTCCAATAATTACCAATTAGGATAAAAAAATTTTATTTTTTGGGAATTTGAAATTCTTCCCTCATTCTATCACCTTGAGGCGAGAGTTCCAATATGCTACGATAGTTAAGCAATTTATAATTTTTCAATCAAAATGCAGCGTTTTGTAGTTCAAAATTGAAAACCCTTCGACTGATTCGACAAGCTCATGGCAGGCAATAAGCTCAGGGATAAAAATATTTATTTCCTGAGCGAGTAAAACGAGTCGAAGGATGCAAATTGAAAACTGAAAATTGAAAATTATGTTATCATTCTTAAATTTTCTCATTCGTTGGTCATTCTACGGCATTTTCTTTCTTGTCCCTATTATTTTTACCAGTAACACTTCAGAGCTATTTGAATTCAATAAAATGTGGCTTACCTTTGGTTTGGCGCTGATTATTACTGCATCATGGATTGGGAAAATGATTTTGGATCGCCAAATAAGAATTCAACGTACTCCTTTAGATATTTTTATTTTGCTTTTTCTTATTTCTCAGCTTCTTTCAACCATTTTTTCTATAGATCAACATACCTCTTTTTGGGGATATTACAGTAGATTTAATGGAGGATTTCTCTCCCTTCTTACGTATGCATTTTTATATTACGCCTTTGTCACCAACGTAGAAAAAAGGGATTACCTCAAGCATATGTTTGTTTCAATTGCTTCAGGAGTTTTTGTGGCATTGTGGGGACTTCCTTCTCATTTTGGCTATGATCCGACTTGTCTTATCTTCCGAGGGACATTAGATGTATCTTGCTGGACAAATGCATTCCAGCCAAAGGTGAGAATTTTTTCAACCATGGGACAGCCAGACTGGCTTGCTGCTTACCTAGTCTATTTGCTTCCTATTACCACTGCCTTTAGTATTATCTACGCAAAATACAAAAATAGATTGCTTGCTGCAGGATTCCTATTAATTACTGCTCTCTTTTATGTTGATCTTCTCTATACTCGTGCTAGGTCTGGATTTATTGGCATTGTCGTTGTCCTTGGTATATTTTTTGTATATTACCTTTTTTCTCAAAGAAAACAACTTGCCGATCTGCTTGTAACTCCCAAGAAACTACTCTTTACTTACTGGTCTGTATTGCTCCTTATTAGTAGTATTGCTCTGTTTACTTTCTTTGTAGGATCCCCTATTTCACAATTGTCTTTCTTTAGCCCTGACGGAGTAGCCAAACTTTTTGTCCATCAAAAGCCACAACCTACCATCACTACTCCAGCAAAAGTACCCTCTGCTGTGCCAACACAAGAATTTGGAGGAACAGATTCAGGAAAAATCCGTTTGTTTGTCTGGCAAGGAGCATGGAATATTTTCCTGCATAACCCGATACTGGGAAGTGGCGTTGAGACATTTGCCTTCGCCTATTACCAATACCGGCCCGTGGGACATAACCTAACCTCTGAGTGGGATTATCTCTACAATAAAGCACACAATGAATTCCTCAACTATCTGGCTACGAGTGGTGGAGCTGGATTTTTAACCTACACGGCAATGCTAGGAGTGTTTTTGTTTGTAGCAATAAAACAGTTACTAAAATCAAATTCGAATATCGAATATCAAAATTCTAAACAAATTCAAAATAATAATGCTCAAAATTCAAAACATTTTGAACATTCAAATTTAAAAAATTCTAATTTGTTTCTTGCTTCGAATTTCGAATCTCGAATTTTACTAGCTGCTCTTCTTGCAGCCTACATTGGCATCCTCGTCACTAATTTTTTTGGATTTTCGGTTGTTATTATGAATATTTTCCTTTTCCTAACGCCTGCATTTGTTTTCTTCGCAGAAGATATGCTCGATACCAATCGTTTTTTTGCATTTCCAAAATCTGCAAAATCTTTCAAAAAAACAAACGAGGTACAATGGATTATTTTGGGAGGAGTAGGCCTTGCTACCTGTTATTTTGCTATTGTCCTTATTAGATTCTGGCTTGCCGATACATCCTATGCTCTTGGACAAAATTTTGACCATGCCAATGAATACCAAGCAGCGTACTCATATTTACATGATGCAGTTGCAACACGGCCATCAGAGCCTGTTTTCCAAGACGAGATGTCTGTCAATGATGCTGTTTTAGCAGCTGCTCTTATTCAGCAAAAAGATACCCAAAATGGATCTAAATTAGCACAAGAAGCACTTCAGACAAGCAACGAATTGGTAAAAGCACATCCCAATGTCATAACCTATTGGAAAACACGTGTGCGTGTACTCTACACGCTTTCTCAGCTGGATTCCCAATTTCTCCCGTTAGCTCTTGAGGCAATCCAAAAAGCTAATCAACTTGCTCCAACTGATGCAAAAGTTGCCTATAACTTAGGATTGCTATATGCACAAAATGGCAATGTACAAAAAGCTGTTGACACACTGGAGCAAACAGTCAAGCTAAAACCTGATTATCGTGATGCATACTATGCATTAGGGCTCTACTATCACCAATTAGCTACAGATAAAAATGGTCACCTGGTAAATCCTGACGCAGAAACAAAAGCAGTAAATACCATGCACTTTATTCTTGCCAACATGGACCCTACAGACAATCTAAAAATCCACGATACCCTCCGGTCTTGGAAAGAAGAATAAGTGTTACCAAAGAGGCCAGAAGGATTTTTTCTTTTCTTCCCTTTCAGAAAATTCAGCAATAAAAAATCCAAAAAGAACTCCAGTTACAATTCCAAGAAGTATCGTTTCTATTGCTCCTCCGGTAATATAGATTCCTAAATTCCTTTGTGTATCATATATCCAGGCTTTCCAAACAGTACCTACAGGATCAGATATTGTAAAATGTAAAGTAATAATAATTACAGATAGAAAAACAAGCCTCAATTGTTTTTGAATATGTTTTTTATATAACTTTATTAAAAGAAAAGCCGGAGGAAAAGCAAATAACAATAAATAAAGTATGTATAGAAATTTCATTATTGTGGAATATATTTACGAGCAATTAAAATCATAATGGTGAATTCTTGAGGAATAAGAAACATATAAAGGTACTCCCCCCATGGTAAGCCAGCAAGTGGAAAACCTATGTGTTTTGTTCCATCATAAAACCATAAATGGAAAATGACCGATCCAATAATATCCCAAGCAGTCCCGTAAACCACTCCGCAAAAAGCAATCAATAAAATTGTTTTTTTATACCTAAGTAAATACTTACCCCAAAATAGCCATGAGAGAAGAGTAGGAATAATGGTAAAAATAAGGTGCCAACGAACGTAAGGGTAATTTAACAGATCAAAAAGTATACTCATATACCAATTATTTTACCAATAAAGGTAAAAACAATACCTGCAGCTCCCCAATATGGTAATGAATACAGACTCGTAAAATTTCCTATTGTTGCATGATGATATGTCCATAATCTAACTCCAAAAATTTTATGGATAGCAAGACCCATCATACCCTCTAAGAATGTTCCGATAACAGCCGAATAAAGAAAAAGTAATACCCAAGAGCCTGTTCCCTTGAGAAAAAGCAATGCAATAAGTCCCCATATTGGTAAAGAAAAAAGGCTAATCTTTTTCCCAAGTGTATATGCTTTAGGGAGCCGTAATGGTTTTTTTTCAAAAAAATCCAAGAGCATTGCTAAACTGTATTCCACAAAAGCACCTATCGTAAAACCAATAAAAAAAAGAAAAAACGGAGACATAATATTAGTATGGTTAAGGTTGTTACTTCTGTCAAGAAAGTAAGAAAGCATATGATATAATAGCCTCATGATATTAGATGTCATTCAGGCACCAAATCCGGTTTTGGGAGCGCAGGCAAAAATTGTTGAAAAAATAGATGACGGAGTTTTGAAATTCATTGAGGACATGAAAGAAACTCTTGTTGCACAAAAAGACCCTGAAGGCATTGGTCTTGCAGCACCTCAAGTCGACAAGTCTGTCCAAATCTTTATTGTTAAACCAGATGAAGAAGCTCCTTTTGATATCTATATAAATCCTGTTTTGGAGCTGATGCCTGAAAGAGAAGTAAAACCTACAAAAAAGAAAAAAGAAGAAAAGGAAAAATTAGAAGGTTGTCTCTCACTCAAAATTATTTGGGGAACAGTCAAACGGGCAAAAAAAGTAAGAATGACATGGATGGATGAAAAAGGTGAGCAGCATGAAGCATTTTTCTCTGGATTTTATGCAACCATTTTGCAGCATGAATACGACCACCTGCAAGGAATTCTTTTCCCACGACGAGTCCTTGAGCAAAAAGGCAGGTTATATAAGTCTAAAAAAGACAAAGAAGGACAAGATGTTTTTGAACCAGTGGAACTTTAGTAATATTAAGCAATATACATAAGCAGTACGCTTTCCTTATTGCATAATTCCTACTGTATAATTCATAATGCCTTCATATGAAAATTCCCACTATCTTCTTCGGAGCATCAGCATATGTCCTCCCTGTTATTGCATATCTTCATACTGACTTTGATCTTAAACTCGTTGTGACCACCGAACAAAAGCCAACAGACGCAGTCCCTACATATTGTATAGAAAACGGTATCCCCTACATCTCACTTAAGAGTTTTAAAGATGAACATTGGCAGATTGATTGGAAATTGAAAATTGAAAATTGGAAAGTATCTTTTGCGGTTCTTGCTGATTTTGGCCTTTTAGTCCCCCAGTCAGTCATTGACATGTTCCCCAAAGGCATTACTAATATTCACCCATCCCTCCTCCCAATCTATCGTGGACCAACTCCAGGTATGACTGCGCTTTTGCATGGAGATACGACGACAGGCATCAGCATTATGCTTTTAGATAAGGACTTAGATCATGGACCAGTAATCGGGCAAATTTCCACTGATATTAAGCCAAACGATACCTCAGCAACGCTATATCCCCGGCTTTTTATAGAAGGCACAGAACTTCTCAAAACAGTGTTACCTGGATATCTGGAAGGAAAAATACACCCAGTTGAGCAAGACCATACCAAAGCAACATTTACCGAGCCTCACCTGACAAAAGAATCAGGCTTTGTAGAGTTCCATGAACTATCAACCCTAAACCATGAACTCTTCGAACGCAAAACTCGAGCCTATTTCCCCTGGCCCACTCTTTGGACACGCTATAGTGATGAAGGAAGACTCAACGGCAAAATTATTAAATTTTTACCTAACACCGTCATTGCAAGCAAAGCATGGCAATCTCTTCCTTTGAAAGAAAAAATCCTTTTGCAAGTAGAAGGAAAAAATCCACAAACATACAAAGACTTCCTCAACGGCTACCCAGAAACAAAAGAATTTCTCCACAAACTTAATCTTATTCTATAATTTAATTACTTATCTATTGTTGTTCCAAATTTTTGGCCTAAATCCCATATAAGCCGGATATTTACATGCCTATAGTTTTCGTGATATATTCTGATCTATATTTCTGCCCAGAAAAGGACAGAAATGTTTCCAACACCAACGCCTACACCATTTCCAAACTTTGTCGCTCGTAATGCAGTAGAAGCAACACAAATACAGCTACTTCATCAAATTCAAACGCATACACTTCCACCAGTTGATGCATTCCTTCTTGGTTGGTTACTGACTTTTCCTTTGCCGCTTTCCATGCAAACACGATTGAATTTGTATCATGCGTTACTTCCCATTGTTGCTCACTGGTCTCCACTTGTTGTTGTCCTGTTATTTCTTTTCTGGGAAGTATGGGTAATCCTTTTTTTACTTCTTTTGTACTTCCTAGTTAGGTTTATTGTCTCTATTGTCCGTTTGAATAGCCCTCATCTTTTTCGTCTTATCTCCAAAAAGGAAATAAAAAGAGTGTATCTCCAGCTTATCTTCCCATCAGATACCAGTAAATCAGCCTATGCAACTCAGCAGTTGTATATGCTTTTCCATGGTCTTGCCCGTCAGAAAACATTTTTGGAATCTATTGCCCATTTGAAAAAGACATATTCTCTTGAAATTGTTGCAACTAAGAAAGAAGGAATCAGATTTATCTTAGTGGTTGATGAAAAAGCAGCAGAAATTATCAAACGAAGTATCATGTCCTATCTGCCTGGAATACAGATAAAGGAGGTAGATGACTATCTGAGTCAGGAATCAGATGCAGACCATGCAGAAAGTATTTCTGAACTAAAGCTGTCCAATCACTTTGCGCTTCCTTTGCAACAACAAAATGTTCTTTCCCAACATGATTTCATTGGTTACCTCATAGGGAGCATGACCCAACTTGCCTCAAATGAACTCATTGCATTCCAAATGGTTACTACACCAGTTATTAACTCAACCCATGGGGATATCCAGAATGAACTTAAAAAACTCAGGTATGCAATGTACAAACAAGAAGCCTTGGCAAACAAACTGAACAAATCACCAATTGATGAATTCCTATCTCTTCCTGGCATTTCCCTTCTTTGGTGGGGAGTAAAAACAGTTTTTATTATCTTTAAGTTTGCCATTATGTTTGTCTTTAGTATGGCAATGGCATTTGCAGACCATACAAATGAGGCTGCTATCCCATTTCTTGCAGCACCTCAAATTAACATTCCAACAGAAACACTAAATCCCTATGAGCAGGAATTAAAAACCATTGTTAAAGAAAAAATAGACCAACAGCTCTTTGAAACATCCATCAGGATTTTCATAAAAGCTACGGATGTAGAAGAAGTAGATAGACGTCTTTCTGGCCTTCTTGCTTCCTTTGGTCCTATGAGTACGAGTTACCAATCAATAACAACCAAGAGTTCATTTTTTGGATTATCATCATTCAAGAGGCGTTTTAATGAGTTTAGCAATAGGTTGCTATCAAAGGATACGAGGTTTAATAAGAATCCTATTCTGTCTTCCTCTGAAATAGCTGATTTCTATCATTTCCCATTTAGCAATACAACCAGAACCGAGGATATGGTAAAAAATCTCAGTCAAGAACTATCAGCTCCATTATCTTTGAAGCAAGGCAAGGAACTTGATGTTGTTTTTGGTGAAAATACATACGGTAACAGCATTGTCCCTATTGGCCTCACTGATGACGAACGATCTCGTCATATTTACATGATTGGCCAGACAGGTAGTGGTAAGTCAACAATCCTTTTCCATATGGCAAAAGATGATATTCAAAAAGGTAGAGGTCTCTGTGTTGTGGATCCTCATGGTGATTTGGTTGATGACCTTCGAAATGTTGTCCCTGGAAGTAGGATTAATGACGTTGTATATGTAAATCCGTTCGACATTAAGTATCCAATCAATATAAATCTCCTGGAATTAACTCCTGATTTGGATGAGGATGAGCAAGAACTAGAAAA
Source organism: uncultured Gammaproteobacteria bacterium (assembly GCA_964598355.1). GTDB lineage: Bacteria > Patescibacteriota > Microgenomatia > Levybacterales > UBA12049 > DASQJJ01. The sequence goes on along the minus strand of CAZRBN010000017.1, from coordinate 3,738 downwards.
AGAGCTAGTTGCAGAAAGTGTTATTTCAATCTTTAGAAGAATTTTCTTCAGTGGTGAAAATGTTGATGCACACAGGATTGAATATATTCTCAGGAACACTATTTACACTGCGTTCTATGTTAAAGATGCAACCATCTTTACTATCTACAAACTCCTGACAAATCCAGATTATCATAAAAAGATTCTCAAAGATGTTGCTGACGAAAATTTACAAGATTTCTGGAAGAACGAGTTTGGTAAAGCTGGAGATTGGCAACAATTTAAAATGGTTTCTGGAGTTACTGCTAAAGTAGGAAGATTTCTTTATTCCCCAATTGCCAAAAGGATGCTTGAGAAACCTACATCAACGATATATTTTGATGATCTTTTAAACCAAGGGAAGATAATCCTGTGTAACTTATCAGAAGGAAAGCTTGGAGAAGATACAGCACATTTAATTGGTACAACGATAATTACCAAAATTCACCTCGCAATCCTAAAACGTGCCAGAATGGAAAAGGCTCTGAGAAAACCATTCTATCTGTATGTAGACGAATTCCAAAACTTTGCCACAAGTTCTTTTACAAGACTTCTATCAGGTGGAAGAAAGTTTGGTTTGAGAGTTACTATTGCAGAACAATCAACAACACAGCAGGAAGACAGAAGAATAGTGAATGTAATCCTAGCAAATGTTGGGACTGTTATCAGCTTTAGAACAGCAAGTCCGGTAGATGAAGAATTAATGCTTTCTCAATTCCATCCATTGGTAAAGAAGGGCGATATCCTTAATTTGCCAAGACACCATTTCTACGTCAAACTTGGGTCTATAGAACCGCAGGAGCCATTCTCAGGTGTGACATTACCTATTCATATAACAGAGGACAAGAAAAAGCTGGAACAAATTACTGATACGTCTAGAAAAAACTATGCAAGTGTGTATGTAAAGCAAACAACCGCAAAAATAATTAAAAAGCAACTGAAAGCAAAACCAACGTCTTCAAAGAGCGTTAAAAATCTAAAGTCAAAAAAAGTAAAGAAGGTAAAAAAACTTACTGTTTTAACGTAGAAATAGTAGTCGCCTATGACTACTGTTTTTATGCTAAAACAAAGCTAACTTACTTACTTTTTTTACCATCTTCTCAATATATATTAAGATGGCAAAACTATGAACAAACAACCAACACAACAAACAACCAAAAAACTGAAAACAAGACAAAAAGAAATTATCGATCAATTACTCAAATTCCGTCACTTACAACAACCTCAAATACAAGAATTACTTAATCACAAACACAAAGAACGAGTCAGAATCTGGCTCAATGACTTAGTAGAAAGAAAATGTATCTTCAGGATTTATGAAAAACAAGTCGGAGGAAAACCATCGGAGTATTGTTTAGACATAGGAAGTATTCCATATCTCAGAGAAAAAGAGGTAGATGAAGCGTTAATTAATAAAATTTATGATGAAAAAACACATTCACAGGAATTTAGGGATCATTGCATTTTTCTTGCAACAATTTACCTTTCTCTTTGTACTCTAACAAAGAAAACACATACAAGTCTCAGTTTTTATACAAAAACGGATCTGTATGGGTACAAGTATCTTATCCTGCCCCATCCGGATTGTTACTTTGCCATAAAAGAAAGTCCAAGGAGAATAAAAAGGTATTTCTTAGATATATTTGATGATGAATCATTTGTTTATAGGAGGTTCTATCAATATCAAAACTACTATAAAAAGAAATACTGGCAAAAGAATGCTAAGAAACCATTTCCTGAAATCATTTCTATATACTCTAAAGAATCTCTTAAGAAAAAAGTTTATGGATTTATCCAAAAGAAACTTGATACCAATTCTCCAAAGTTTTATCTCTCCACGTGGGAGGAAATACAAAAGCAGGGAATAAGTAGAAGAGTTTTAACGAAAGTAGAATAAGGGAAGAAGACTTCCCCTACTCCACTTACTATACACACGCTAGGATTCCTCACATGCTCTAGAACAATAGCCGTTATATTTTTTGAATTCATGTCCATCTTCTCCGTCAAAACCTTCGTTACCGCATTGTGGACAATTGTAGAACGACTCTAAATTATCACCATTCAACATTGCAACTTGAAACTCGGAATTTGTCAAAAAAACATTACCGGAATACATATTAAACATAATAGTTACTTCACTATATTCAAAATCTTCCGGCAATCCTTGTGCTTCCCAGGTTTCCAGGAGTCTTCGTGCCTCTATTCGTTCTATATAACCAAACTTGCTCAAATCAGTTGTTGTTATTTCGGTCATATTCTCACCTCCTTTCATACTTGTTGTTGTCGGGCCTGCCTGCCCGACATACAGACTGCAAGGAAAAGCGGGAAGTGAATGTGCAAGGGCGAGGAACGAGTGCATTTTACCCTTGCACAAAGAAACCGAAGGGGTTTCTAATACATGTATACCAAAAACATAATTACCCGTAGAATGGAAAAAAAGTAACGTTGTTGGATTGTGGTTTCATCAATAAAATGCTAAAACAGTATAGCTATGATGAAGCCAGGTAGAAACGATAAATGCCCATGTGGAAGTGGGAAAAAATTCAAAAAGTGCCATATTGATAATATCCCACTTCTTATGAGTGAAATTATGCAGCGAGCAAGTAGACCTGAGTATATCGACGAGAATGGACAGCTTATAGGTAGACCCATCATTGCGACGCACTTCAAAGATAAGCGTGTGGTTGCTGTTGGAAGTCGTCTTTACCACAGTCTCCCCACAAATATTACATTTCAAGAGTTTTTAATCACGTTCTTGAAAGATACTGTTGGACAGGTGTGGGGCAAAAATGAAAGTGAAAAACCAAAAGAAGAGCGGCACATTATTGTGCAGTGGATTGCTGAAATGGCAAAGCTTATTGGGAGTTCAAAAAATGTTGTAATGGAAGATCCAGAGCATGAATTAAAATCTGCACCAGCATCAGGGAATGTCCAGGCTTTACTGTCTTTAGCGTATGATGTCTATTCTGTTTATCATTGCACAGATTTGCCAGAAGAACTTGTCGAGAGATTGAAAAATATGGATCAATTCCAAGGAGCTAAATATGAAATTGCTGTTGCTGCAATATTTGCAAGAGCTGGATTCGACATAAAATGGTTAGAAAAAACGGGTGAAAAGATTTGTGAGTTTATTGCAACCCACAAACAATCAAAAGAAAGTATTCTTGTAGAAGCAAAGAGTCGACATAGACAAGGTGTATTGGGAAGACCTGGTCAACGCGGAGAATTAGCAGACATGAGAAGTCAGGTTGGGCGTCTCTTTAATCAAGCACTTGAAAAGCCAACGAATGGATTGGCCTACATGATATTTATAGACATTAATCTTCCATTGACGCCAGGTGACAACGATCTAAACAAAAGGTGGATAAGGGACATTAAAAAAATGCTGGATCAACATCCTATTGGTACTGAAAAGAAACCAGATCTATTCAGTTCGCTTTTTATAACAAATTTTTCTTGGCATTACATAGGAGAAGATGTCAATACATACAAAGGGGAAAATGTTACTATTGTTCCCATGTACCCAATAAAAAGAGTTCAAACTCCCGGACTTATTGATCTACTTCACCAGGCAACTTTACAGTATGGTGCTGTTCCGCCTCTCTTCCCTGAAGATAGTAATTAAGTGGAAATCATCTCAATTTGGTAGCATCAACAATGTTTAAAATTTTGAGTAAATGCAGTGTCCCTTCTCGCACAAGGATTCTTTCTTCCTCCCTT
>CAZRBN010000016.1:0-20840 GCA_964598355.1 uncultured Gammaproteobacteria bacterium | reverse complement strand
AAGACCTTGTTGATATTCATCTTCAATCTTAGTAACTTTTTTTTCAGCAGCTGCAATCATATCATTCTTATTTGCAATCATTTGATTATCAAACACAGAAACTGAAAGTCCTGATTGAGTGGATCCATAGAATCCAAGACTTTTAATCCTATCAATAAGATCTGCAATCTCATCATGAGTATATCGGGTGAGTGCATCTGTAATAAGCCTTTTGAGACTGGATGCTTTTACAGCATCATTAATATAGCCCATACCTGGAAGAAGAATTTCATTGAATCGAAGCCTTCCAACAGAGGTTTCAAGTGTCTCTATCTTATTCTCATGCTGGACACGGACAATAATTGGCTGTCTTAACGTTATTTTCTTTAAGACAAATGCTAAGAGTGCTTCATGTGAGTCAGCAAATGCAGGCATGTCTTCTTTTCGAAGTGTCTCATCAAGTGAGGTTAAGTAATAAACACCCAATGCCATTTCCTTATTTGGAAGAGTAATTGGTGATCCATCTGCAGGCTTAAGTAAATTGTGTCGAGGCATCATAAGCTCGATAGCTTCTTGCTGTGCTTTCTTTGATAATGGGATATGAACAGCCATCTGATCGCCGTCAAAGTCTGCATTGTATCCAGAACAGACACAAGGGTGAAGTGCGATAGCTGATCCTTCAATCAGTCTTGGATAGAATGCCTGAATACCAAGCTTGTGTAGGGTTGGTGCACGATTAAGAAGCACTGGGTGATTTCTAGTGATCTCTTCAAGAATATCAAAGACTTCTGGTGGTCTCTTTTCAATAAATCTCTTTGCACTCTTAATATTTGGAGCAAATCCTCGGACAATAACTTCTCTTAAGACAAAAGGCTTAAACATTTCAAGAGCCATTTCCTTTGGAAGTCCACACTCTGATAATTTAAGTTCTGGTCCGACAACAATAACAGATCGTCCAGAATAATCTACTCGTTTTCCAAGAAGGTTTTGTCTAAATCGACCTTGTTTCCCTCGAAGCATGTCAGACAACGATCTCAAAGGTGATGCAACAACCTGACTTGATCGTTGTGATGCATCAATAAGTGCATCTACTGATTCCTGAAGCATTCTCTTTTCATTTCTCAAAATGATTTCAGGTGCACCAAGACTCATTAAGTGTTTTAGTCTGTTATTTCGGTTAATGACTCTTCTGTACAAGTCATTCAAATCTGAAGTTGCAAACCGTCCTCCAGCAAGCTGAACCATAGGTCGAAGATCTGGTGGGATAACTGGTAAGACTGTCATAACCATAGCTCGTGCATCAACACCAGCTTTTTTCATGTTTTCAATAAGTCGAAGTCTCTTAATAAGCTTTAAGTATCGTTGTGCAGATGCTTTTTCTAATTCTTTTCTCAAATCAGCAATCATATCATCAAGATTGATATCTTTCATTAAATCAAGAATTGCTTCTGCTCCGGTCTTCATCGTGAAGAAAACAGGAATATCATATTCCAAAATCTTGAAGTATTCGTCTTCTGATAGTACTGAGGAGACTTTCAAACTCTTAAGTAAGTTACCGAGTGCTGTTGCAATTTCTTCAACTTTCTTTGACTCTTCATTAAAGCGTTCTGTAAGTCGTGCAAGCTTTTGTCTCTTCATAAGCTCAAGCTCTTGACCAATAAGCTTTTTCTGCTCTGTTTTCATTTTATCAGCATCCTGACTTTTACCATCTGTTGCTTCTTCAATTTTCTTTTCTTCTTCTTCCTTATCTTTCAAAAGAGCCTCTTTTCGAGATTCAATATTTTTATTTAAGACTTCAAGAGCTTCCTTTTTCTTTTCTTCATCAACTGCAACGACCAAGTGAGATGCGTAATAAATAACTGATTCCAAACTCTTCTGTGAAACATCCAAGAATGAAGCAAGTGGACTAGATGCACCTTTAAAGAACCATACATGACTTACTGGTGCAGAAAGGGTAATATGACCCATTCTTTCTCTTCGTACTCGTGATAACGTCACTTCAACACCACACTTATCGCAGATGATACCTTTATATCTAATTCTCTTGTATTTTCCACAATAACATTCCCAATCTTTCGTTGGTCCAAAAATTCTCTCATCAAACAAACCATCTTTTTCAGGTCGAAGAGTTCGATAATTAATAGTTTCTGGCTTGGTAACTTCACCAAAAGAACTATCTAAAATATCTTCTCGACTTGCAAGCAAAATTCTTAATGCTTTAAAGTCAATGATTGTTACGTCTTTTAATTTTTTCATTTTTGCATTATTGTCCATAATTATGCTGCTTTCGCCTCGCTTTCCTCGGGAGTACTATTTTCGCTTATTTCTTCATTTTCTGCAATATCCAAACCTGGTTCGTTTTCTGCAACTTCTTCTCCACCTAATTCGGCTTCCATTTCTTCTGCTTGCTCACGTACTTCTTCAGCTGCAACATCTGCAGGAAGTTCTTCACCTGTTGGTGCGATTGTTTCATCAATCTTCACTTCCGCTTCAACTGGCTCGATCTTAAGTCCGAGTGCTTGTAACTCTTTCACCAAAACTTTGAATGATTCAGGAACTCTTGGTGTTGGAATATCTGTTCCTTTAACAATTGCTTCGAATGCCTTGGTTCGACCAACAACATCATCAGATTTGTAGGTAAGCATTTCTTGTAAAATATGCTGTGCCCTATGAGATTCAAGAGCCCACACTTCCATTTCTCCAAGTCTCTGACCTCCCATTTGTGCTTTTCCTCCAAGAGGCTGTTGGGTAACGAGTGAGTATGGTCCAGTACTTCGAGCATGTGCTTTATCCTCAACCATGTGAATAAGTTTCATCACATATTCAATACCCACAACGACTGGATTTTCGAATGGTTCACCTGTTCGGCCATCATATAATTTTGCTTTTCCATCTTCTGGAAGGCCTGCTTCTTTCAAAAGATCTGTAATTCGTGATTCATCAATCTTTTCAAAGACTGGAGTTGCAACTTTAATATTCAATTTTTGTGCTGCCCATCCTAAATGTGCTTCTAAAAGCTGACCTAAATTCATACGAGCAAGCACTGAGATTGGAGAAATAACAATATCAACTGGTGTTCCATCTTCCAAGTAAGGCATATCTGCTGGAGGAAGAATTTTTGAAATAACTCCTTTATTTCCATGTCGTCCTGCTAACTTATCTCCAACGACAACATGTCTGAATTGTGCAACTTCAACAACAATCTTTCTGATTGTTCCTGGCTCAAGCTCGTCGCCTTTCTTTCTATCTAATATTTGAATATTAACAACTGTCCCTCGCTCACCGTGTGGAATTCGAAGAGATGTATCTCTCACTTCTCGTGCTTGTTCTCCAAAGATAGCTCGCAACAGTCTTTCTTCAGCAGTAAGCTCTGTTTCACCTTTTGGTGCAATCTTTCCAACTAATATATCGCCTGGTCCGACTTCTGATCCGACAACAACAATACCATCTTCATCAAGGTTAGCCAAATCTTCTTCAGAAACATTTGGAATATCTCGTGTTGTTTCTTCTGGTCCTAATTTGGTTTCAACAACTGATGCTTCATATTTTTCAATATGAATACTTGAAAGGAGATCGTCTTTTACAAGTCTTTCTGAAATAACAATAGCGTCTTCGTATCCAAGACCTTCAAATGATGCGTATGCAATAAGAAGATTTTGTCCAAGAGCTAATTCTCCATTTTGAGATGCTGGTCCATCGATAAGAATGTCGCCTTGCTTAACTAATTGACCTGCTCTGACAACAGTTTTTTGAGTATATGCTGTTGTTGCTGCTGTTCGATGGAATGTTTCAAGGGTAAATGTTCGTTTTTCATTTTTTCCTTCCAAAACAATACTTCGAGCATCTGCATGAGTAACTTTTCCATCAAATGGAGCTTTCACAACTCGTCCCATGACCTCAGAAATCTTTCCTTCCATACCTGTTCCAACTGTTGGACTATCTGGCTTAACTAATGGAACTGCCTGACATTGCATGTGGGTACCCATGAGAGCACGGTTTGCTTCGTCGTGAGCAACAAATGGAATAAGGGACGCAGATGATCCAACAACTTGTTGTGGTGTTACATCAACGTATTCAATTTTTTCTTTTTCGATTTCAATAAATTCTCCTCTGAATCTAGCTGGAACCCGATCTGCTGCAATATCATTATTCTCATTCAAAGCGCCAGCATGAGTAATATAGTGCTTTTGTTCGTCTTCTGCATCAAGATACACAATTTCTTCAGTTGCACTAACAACAGTATTCTTTCCCTCTTTCTTGACTTGAGCTTTTCTGTAAGGTGCTTCTAAGAAACCATACCCGTTGACCCTTGTGTATAAAGAAAGATAGGTAACCAAACCAATATTTGGACCTTCAGGACTTCTAATAGGACAGACTCTACTATATTGTGAAGCATTAATATCTCGGATAGAGAAAGCAGCTCTTTCTCGTGAGATACCACCTGTTCCCATAACAGTCAAACGATTAAGATTATCTACTTCTGCTAGTGGGTTAGTTTGGTCAAGGATTGTGGAGAGTTGTGAGGTTCGGAAGAATTCATTAAGTGCTGCCATAATAGGTCGAGCATTAATAAGGTTTGCAATTGTTGAAGGAACGTCGGTCTGCATAAGAGACATTCTCTCTTTAATACTTCTTTCAAGTCGAAGGGCTCCAACTCGGAATGCAGTTGAAGCAACTAATTCTCCAACAGATCTAATGCGTCTGTTTGCAAGACTGTCAATATCATCAACAACACCATTTCCTTGAGTGAGTCCGATGAGATATGCAATTGCACCAACAACGTCTTCAACACTTAATACTCTTTCTTCAGTTGGTCTAAAACCTGGAGTTTCAGCTAATTTTTTGTTGATTTTGTATCGTCCAACAGGTCCTAAGTCATATCTTCTATTATTAAAGAAAAGCCCGTTGAGTGATTCACGGACTTTTTCTAACACGACAGGTTCTCCTGGGTGCATCTTCTTAAAGATTTCAATCATAGCTTCTGTTTCTGAAGCTGTTTCATCTTTTTGAAGGGTGTTATCAATAAATCCTTCTTTATCGGTAATTCCTGCAAATCTTTCTCGAATATCATCATTTGAAGAAATTCCGATTGCTCGAAGGAAAGTGGTAATTTGGAATTTTCGTCGTCTATCAATTTTTACGGTAATTGTCCCATGTCGAGTTGTTGCAATTTCAAGCCATGAACCATGAACAGGTCGTACTTCTGCTGTATATAATGGTTTACCAGTTACTGGATCTACTGTTGCGGTAAAGAAAACACCAGGACTTCGAACTAACTGATTAACAACACTTCTTTCAATACCATTCACAACAAATGTTCCTCTATCTGTCATTTGAGGAATATCTCCTAAAAAGATTTCTTGTGTTTGGGTTTCGCCGGTTTTCTTATTTAAGAGGGTTGCTTCTACGTAGAGTGGGGCATCGAAAGTGACTCCTTTATGCATCGCTTCTTCTGGAGCATAGGTAGGCTTACCAATTCGGTAATGTCCAAAAGTAAGTTGCCAATTTTTTTCGGTAAAGTCTTCAACAGGAGAAATTTCTTGAAGGATTTCGCCGAGTGCGTGTTCTTTAAACCATTCGTATGATTTTTTTTGAATAGAGAGAAGATCTAATTCGGGCACGATAGAATATGTTCTTCCCCAGTTTTGTCTAATATTGTCGTTTGAAGTGTTCTTTGGCATTTGCAAGGCTTTCTAAATTACGGATTAGCTTCGGACAGACGTTCCCCACCAAAAAAAAGGAAACAGGTACATCAACCCTTCCTTTAAGTTGCTAAGGTATACATGTTTATACCATAGCATTTTAGCTATGTCAAGCACCTTCTTATGAATTGCGACATAGTATTGTAAGAAAATGATGAGGAGAAATCACTTATTTGTTTATTCGAGTTCGAGAAGGAATTTCTATACCAGATCGTTTTTCTCCCAAATTTGCAAGGTAAGTAAATCCTGGCAATAAAAGCGCTGGTATTCCAATGCCAACAGCAACCCCAATTGAAACTGGAACGTGAAGAGGAAATAAAAGTACCCCAATACCTAAATAAGAGATAGACAATAATGAGAATCCAAGAGCTAAAGATTGAGCATTGCTTTCATACCTTGTAGCAGTTGTTTTACCTCTACCACTCACAATCGTATGATCACCAAAACCCATAATATTATCAAACCTTTGCCCAACAACCCTTTCAAATAAATTAGGTCTTGTATTGTTAATTTCAGTTTTCATTATAACTTATAGTACCAGAGTGTCCTTACTTTTGCAATACTTCTGCTTACTTTATGCTGCTTTTACCACACTTCCATCTTTCTTCACAACATTTCCTGTTAACTCTTCCCATTTGAGAATGGCAAGTTTTATATAACTTTCATGGGAAGCAAAGAGGTTATTTTCACTCATATCAATCCATGTCGAGCGCCATTCTGCACCTTTTGCATCATCTCCTGGCTTAATTTCCATTGCCTGTGCTGTTTTTTCATCTGGCATAAACAACACCACACTTGTTACTGGCCATGCATTTGCAGTTGCACGCCAATCTCCAACAACTGCATCCTCTAAGACAATTGCTCGATCAACATCATGCAGATTCTTTACTCCTGCTTCTTCTCCTACTTCTCGCATTGCAGCTGCAATGGCTACTAAGGCTGGGTTTGTCGATAACGCTTTATCCTCCGGATCAACATGCCCTCCAGGAAGCGCAAATCCACCCCCATCAGTGCGCTCAATAAGTAAGACTTGCAATCTCCCATCATGTACTCTAAAAATAACAGGGTCAGCTGTTTTGTTTTCTCCCAATCGGTAGTAGAATCCAGGTCCTGTTACTATCCCTTTATCACTTTTTGTTAGCATTGCCTGAAGGTATGGATGAAATGGAATTTGTTGCTTGTCCTCTGCTCCTAAAGCACGAACATCTTCCACATGATCCTTGAGTGTTACTCCATCACTGGTATATCTATTTTTATGTGCCCCAACATAAAAATTAGGTCTATCTCCAGGAACGCCGACTAATGTGCGCAAAGGCTTTCCAGCTGCAATCCATGCTTCGTAAGTCTCTTCTGACATCTTTAGTCCTTCTTGAGGGTATTCCTCAAATCGTAGTCCGTTAACAGCACGCAAAACATCTGCTTCTATTTCTTTTGGACCGTAGGTAAAATCTTTGGGGACAAGACGTTCTTCGTCGTGAACGCTCTCTAACTGAAGGCCCTTATCTTTTTTTTTCGTTTCCTGGTAAGGCAACTGAAAAAGAATCAACAATAGGTTGTATGGCATCTGACAAAACTTTAATCGACGCTTGCATTTCTGGGGCTACTCCATTAGCTTTCGTCAAAACACTAAGGAGACTCATGATATTCGCTAACGCAGGACTCATAAAAATTTTTGCTGAATGACTTCTGTAGGTTCCACCACCGTATTCATCACGTATATCATCAGCATCTGAATTAAAGAGTGCTGGATTAAAAATAAGCCCTCGAATATAACTTCCATTTAAAGCAACAAACAACAAAGCTGTTGTTAACTGACCAAAAGGACTAAGAGACTCTCCCGCATGAACAATATGGTCTGTTGCAGTATACATTTGTTCTAGTTCCGTTCTCCTGCTTGCCATAATAGTTGCTATTCTCTCTTGGGGATCTGAAGATACTGGATTACCATCGAAATTTGGATTATAGGTATCTACCATATTCTTTCCTGCTAAAGCCATCTGTCTTTGTAATTCAAGTCGCATCGCAACATCTCTTGCTGATGCGGAAGACCCTGATAATACTATCCTTTCTCCTTGATGATTACCAGGAACTGGAAGTGGAGCCCTAGTAGTACCTCCCTGATTTTCTCCTATAGCCTGTACAACTTTTTCCCCAAACTCTTCAAACGACATTGCATCATCCATACCGTAGAATTCTATATTCAATCTGCTACCAAATTTCTTCATAAAAAAGCGCACGTCAGTTTCTGCCACAGCTCTGGATCTTTGGACATCAATATTGTCCTCAGGCTTTTCTATACGTATTAATAACTTATGGCCTGTAAGAACAGAGGCCAGCAGTGCCATACGAAGTTCGGCAAGAGCTATACCACCTCTTTTTTTCTCAAAATTCATAACAATAACTGGTGTATCAAAGAGATTTTGGGATTCTCGAGCAAATTGTTGCATATCCAAACCTGATACCTGTTGCTCTGTTTGTGCATTAGTCTTAGTATTTGGGTTTGAAACTCTTATCCCTGGAAATGCTCTTTGTACCTTTTCTTCAAGAAGTCCCATCCAGTCCTCAACTTGTTTTTCTCCTTCTTGTACCGGTAAATTACTATTTATAGTGCCATAGAAAGAAACATCGGCTGCCTCACCGTCTAATATTTCCACATCATTACCCTTAGGCGAAGCAATAAATTCTGCTAACGTGGAGAATTTTGAACGACGATTCTCTTCACTCGAATAAACAATTTGTCCTTCATGAAGATATATACATGTATCACCATGCGAAAGCACTTCTAAATGACCGACTTTAGGATTTTCTCGATAGTCAAGTCTAGCAACTTGTATATCAAGATTGGCAGTCTCATCTTCCTGTAGTCGCCCTTTACCAAAAGTACGTTCTACTGTTTCACGGGTTTCTGGCTTGGTGAGTGCAGTTACAACTGGTGTTGCAGCAGACTGTTCTTGAAGGAGTAATGTAAACGTATACCTATCTCCGTACTGTACCTTTACAGGTGTGCTAAGTGGTTGTGTGTCTGTATGATATAAAGCTTCTGGCATTCTTTCCATAATCTTATCTATTATAGTCTATTTCAAGATAATTCGCAACTATAAGCCTTATTTCTCGACCAATTGGCACTGTTGTTTTTTCTGCTATAATTACTCATATGACAGCACGAGAAATTATTGACATTTTTATTTCATTTTATGAAAAGCGAGGACATAAGCAAATTGCTAATGCTCCTTTAGTACCTGAAAATGATCCGACTACCCTTTTTACCTCCAGTGGCATGCAACCCTTAGTACCATATCTATTAGGAGAAACGCATCCTGCTGGAAAAAGATTGGTCAATGTACAGAATTCATTTAGAGCAGTGGATATAGAAGAAGTTGGAAACAATAGACACACGACTTTCTTTAGAATGTTAGGCAATTGGTCGTTAGGAGATTATTTCAAAGTAGAGCAACTTCCCTGGGTTTTTGAATTATATACAAAAGAGTTAGGATTAGATCCAAAAAAGCTGTATGTGAGTGTGTTTGCAGGCAATGAAGAGGTGGAAAAAGATGAAACATCCAAAGCCATTTGGCACCAACTCTTTACAGATGCAGGAATAGATCCAGAAGGGAGAATTTTTGAATATGGAGTGGGCAAGAATTGGTGGAGTAGAAGCGGAACCCCAGATAAGATGCCGGCAGGCGAGCCAGGCGGACCAGATAGTGAAATTTTCTATGATTTTGGAGCCGAACTCAAATTGCATGAAAATAGCATATTCTCCTCTGAAGCATGCCATCCTAACTGTGACTGTGGCAGATATTGGGAAATTGGAAATTCAGTCTTCATGCAATATATAAAGACTCCTCAAGGAAATTTTAAAGAACTTCCTCAGCAAAATGTTGATTTTGGAGGAGGATTAGAAAGGCTTATCGGAGCAACAGAAAATCAGCCTGATATGTTTGTAACCTCACTTTTCAAACCAACTATCCAAACAATCGAAAAAGTAACAAGCACATCCTATCAAGACAATAAAAAACACATGCAAATTGTTGCAGACCATCTGGGAGGGAGTATGTTTATGGTTACAAATGGGGTTGTTCCTGCAAATAAAGAAAGAGGATATATTTTACGAAGGCTCCTCAGACGAAGTCTTGACCAATTATGGGAACTCAAGAAAAATGCTGAGATCAAACCTATTCTTGAAACGATTGCTGAACAATATAAAGATACTGATCCATACATTGTTGATAACTTTGAACGAATACTCCTAACAATTGAGACTGAGAAACAAGCATATGAGAGAACTCTGTCCAAGGCAAAACAACTTATTGAGAAGGATATACAAAAACAAAAACTTGTCACCTTCACTCCTGATATGCAAGTTCAAAACACTTCGGGAGTGTCTATTGAAGAATTACCTGGTGTAAAAGAAGGTGACGAACTTATGGGAACAGTTGAGATTTCTTCAGAAACAGCTTTTAAGGCAATTTCCTCTTTTGGACTTTCTCCAACGCAGCTTAAAAGCCTTGGATACACATTTAACCAACAAGAATTGGCTGAAAAAATAAAAGAACACCAAAACCTTTCAAAAACAGCATCCAGTGGTAAATTTAAAGGAGGACTTGCAGACACACAAGATCTCACTGTTAAAGGACATACTGCTACCCACCTGCTCCATCAGGCAATTCGAGACCTTCTTGGCAAACAGGTTCACCAAAGCGGATCAAATATTACAACAGAACGATTACGATTTGATTTTAATTTTGATAGAAAATTAACTGACGAAGAATTACAATCTCTTGAACAAACCGTTAATGAAAAAATCAAAGAAGATTTACCAGTCCGATTTGAGCTGATGCCACTTCAGAAAGCCAAAGAGATTGATGCAATAGGACTTTTCGATGCAAAATATCAAGAAAATGTAAAAGTCTACATTATGGGTCCTTCGACAAGTTCGGGATTAAACAACTCTTATGAAAACGCGTACTCAAAAGAGTTTTGTGGAGGTCCCCATGTCCCCCATACGGGTGTTATCCAGTCATTTAAAATTACCAAGCAGGAGAAGCTGGGAAATAATTTAATGAGACTGTACGCGGTAGTGAGTTAACAAGCGTAAAGCATAAAGTCACCTCATCATCTTCATGAATATAAGAACTGCTTTTTCTTAAGGCTTAATGCTCATCTTGAGTTTGCCACAAATAATATATCGTGGTATGCTAAAACTAGTAACTAGGAGCTAGTTGCTAGTAGCTAATCGATGAAACTGCCAATACTATCTTCTATTTTTAAAAACACGCCACCTCAGGAATATTTTTTGGCCTTCCTTCTTCGTGATGAACACGTCCACGCTGTAGTCTTTGAAGAAATAGCTGGGAGAATTCAAGTCATTGGACAAGGAAAAGCAGACTTACCCACATCCTTAGAAAGGCTCTCTCCAGAGAACCTTCTTGCGAGCGCTGATCGAGCAATAAGTATCGCCGAACAATCTCTTCCTGAAGGAGTCCAAACACACAAAACTGTTTTTGGAGTCAAAGAGAGTTGGGTTGAAGATTCTCATATTACCAAAGAGTATCTAGGAAAACTCAAGCAAATGAGTGAAGAGCTTGATTTACAACCTATTGGTTTTTTGGTGTTCCCAGAAGCAATTGCTCATCTTTTACAGAAAGAAGAAGGGGCACCAATATCAGGAATTTTAGTTGATGTGGGGAAAAAACAAGTTTCACTGACCCTTATCCGAGCAGGAAGAATTGTTGAAACAAAAGAAGTACCACTAGAAGCATCTCTGACACAAACTGTTGAAACAGCACTCCAGCAATTTGAAAATGTTGAGATTTTTCCCTCTCGTCTTATTCTTTTTGATAATGGTGATAAAAAAGCAGAAAATGCCTTTATTAGCCACCACTGGAATAAGTCCCTTCCTTTTTTACATGTCCCTCAAGTTTCAACGCTTTCTGCAGATTTTGATACCCGCGCAATTCTTTTTGGGACAGCAACGCAAATGGGCTTTGATGCAGTTGATTTAGTGAAAGCACCTCCTGTATTAAAAGTGCCAAAAGGGACAAATGAGTTAGAAGAGACAAAGGTCGTGTCAAACGCGGCTAATACAAAAGAGACAAAGGAAATAGAAGAAGCAGAGGAGCCAGAAGAGCCACTGGCTAAGGAAACATCTATTCTTCCTGAATCTCCCCCATACTCCAAACACCCCTCATTATTCCAAAAGGAGGAAGCCGAGGAAATTCCAGACGACTCTAGTCAGGAATACTTTGGATTTGTGAAAGATGAAGATATTGCAAAGACAGAAACACCTCATGTATCCCATGTCCAGTCTGATTCGTTTGAAGAAATTCCAGAAGAAGTAAAAGAAGAAGAAGAATCACATGCTGTCTTTGGATTCAGCGCCAGTGGTCCTGCCTTTGTTGAAGGAGCAAAAACAACCTTTGCTCACATTAAAAAAGGTCTTCCAAAAAACTTTTCTCTTTTCAAAGACCTTTCCTCCCTTTTTGGTTCTATCTCTTCTCGCATACTGAGGGGAAATAAATTTATTTTTATTGTTCCTGTGTTTCTTGTTTTACTAGTTCTTTTCTTTATCTGGTATATCTTTGGGATCCATGCAAACATTGTTTTGTCTCTCTCTCCAAAAATTATTGAACAAAACCAATCAGTCACCTTCTCGACCACAGGAACAACAGATACCACTTCAGGAACTATCGCAGGGTCAGTTGTCAGTGCAAGTGAGGACGGAAAAGTTTCAGGGAGTGCAACAGGGAGTAAAGATGTTGGCGATAAAGCAAAAGGAGCTGTAACAATTGTGAGTACTCTTACGAGCAGTACTAAACTGACAAAAGGAACAACTGTTACCTACAATGATCTTAAATATATATTAGATAACGACACGCAAATTGCCTCATCATCAGGAAATGCAGGTGACTTTATTACTGTTTCAGGAGTAAATGTAACAGCATCTGATATTGGCCCTAGTTACAATCTTCCTTCGGGATCAAAATTCGCTATAGGAACCTACACCAAATCAGATATGATTGCAAAAAACGATAATGCCTTTACTGGTGGAAGCAAAAAAACAGTCACTGTTGTTGCACAAAAAGATCTTGATAGCCTCTCAAGTCAACTGATAGACAGCCTAGTAGATAAAGCAAAACAAGACTTGCAACAGCAAGCGACAAATGATGTAGTTATTCTGCCTGATTTTACAAAAAAAACAGTTGTTAAAAATTCTTTTGATAAAAAAGTTGGCGATGAAGCAAGTACCATAAATCTCTCAGGTACTGTTTCTTACCAAAGTCTTTCTTATAAAAAATCAGACATTGATGCATATACAAAATCTGCAATGAAAGACCAACTTCCGCATGATCTGACTCTTTCACCAACTGGCATAACCTATGACGTCAAAGATCTTACCGTAAAAGACGGCAGCGCCAAAGCAACACTAGATATGAAAGCATCTATGCTTCCTAATCTGGACAAATCAACTCTGGCCACTCAAGTTGCTGGAAAATCATTTGTTCAGGCAAAAGAAATTCTTTCTGGAAGTCCCCAATTTGCTGGCGTTACATTTAAACTTTCACCTAATCTCTTCTTCCTACCGCAGATATTGCCTCGACTTTCAGGCAATATCACCATAACGCCTACCGCCAATGAATAAATACTATTACAAAAATCAATCATTCTTTAGCATAAAGAAATCCATACGGCTAATGGGACTGCTTATTTTAGTTTCAGGAATGAGTGTTGTTTTGTATGTATTTAGTCCTTTGCTTATTTGGCAATTGACGCTTGCTCCTGCATTTGCAGAACAGCAAATTACTGTTCCTATTCCTCATCATAATCTTGTTACGGCAATTAATTTGGCAAGTCTGGTAAATATCAGCCTGCAAAGGCTTTCTGGTATAGATTTTACGAATGCTGCAAATTGGTATCCACAGTATGATTTCAAGCATAATACACCTCGAGAAAATTCATATTTTATAACTATCCCAAAACTGCATATTTCCAACGCGTTTGTCTCCACAGTCGATACTGATTTATCAAAGCATCTTGTTAATCTTGCAGGAACTGCAGTGCCACCAGATAAAGGAAATACGGTTATCTTTGGTCATTCGACGCTGCCTCAGCTTTTTAACCCAAAAGACTACAAGACAATTTTTGCAAATGCACATACTCTTGAGCCAGGTGATACTATTTTGGCAATGGTAAATGATGTTACGTATACCTATAAAATAGTTTCACTCACTGTTGTAGAACCTGAAGATACCTCTGTCTTATCACAATCACTTGATGATAGCTATTTAACGCTTATTACCTGTACTCCACCAGGAACTATTTGGAAACGACTTATTGTCAAAGCAAGACTACAGAAGTTACAATAAAAGGAGACAAAAGTAGGTACCTAGTTATTCCCCAGTTGTCTCTTTTGATATATTAAGATTATGATTGATGAAAAAATACTTGCCATTGAGGCTATAAAAAAGAAACTCGTCGGTAAAAAACTTACCTACAAAGAAATCTATGCTGTCATGGATGAGATTGCTCATGATAGTCTAGGAGACGTCCTCACAACATACTTTGCAGCAAGTGGATATGCAAAAGGGTTTTCTGATGAGGAATTGTATTACCTCACAAAAGCAATGGTTGAAACAGGAGAAAAACTTCACTGGAAAACAGATATTGTTGCTGACAAACACTCAATTGGCGGAGTTCCAGGAACACGAACAACCATGATCGTCGTCCCTGTTGTTGCTGCAGCCGGATTTACTATCCCAAAGTCTTCATCACGCGCGATTACAACTCCAGACGGAACTGCTGACGACATGGAGGTACTGGCAAAAGTTGAGCTTTCCGAAGATGAAATTTATGAAGTAGTCAAAAAAACAAATGCCTGCATTGTCTGGGGTGGATCTTTTCATATTGCACCGGCTGACGATGTAATGATCCATGTAGAAACTCCTCTATTATTTGAAAGTTTTGACAAAATTATTGTCTCAATTATGGCAAAAAAAATAGCCTTTGGATCCAATCATGTTGTTATTGATTTGCCCTATGGTAAATCTGTAAAAGTCCATCATCATGCAGATGCAGAATTATTACGAAGTAAATTCTTATATATCGCTGGTAAATTTGACATTAAAATGGATGTGTTACTGCATGAGACAGACGAACCCGCCGGACGTGGCATTGGGCCAATTTTAGAATGTCGAGATGCATTGAGCGTCCTTGAACAAACTGCCGATAGACCTTTGGATTTGGAAAAAAGGGCGCTGAATTTAGCCGGGACACTGTTAGACTTATGCATTGAAGATGCACCTGAAAGTCTGAAGAAATATGCGTATGAGACACACAAAACAGGACATGCATGGGCAAAGTATCTTTTAGAATCAGGTGAAGCTCATAAAAAAATGCAAGAAATAATTGAAGCGCAAAAAGGAGATCCAAAAGTAACGACTGATCATCTAACAACACAACTTGGAAAACATCGATTTCAGATCAAGGCAACACATACAGATCATGTTCACGAAATTAATAGTCATAATCTTACTGTTATTGCAAAAATTCTGGGAGCGCCTCTGCAAAAAGGTGCAGGTGTCTATTTGGATAAAAAATTAGGAGAACGATTTGAAAAAGGAGATGTACTTTTTACTTTATATAGTGAAAAATCGTATAATGTAGAAGAGGCAAAAGAATCTCTAAAAAATTTTCCTATAATGAAAGTATAACAATTTTTAATCAATGTTTGAAAATTTCATTTTCAAACATTTTGATTTGGTTTTAAATTTCGAAATTTAAATTAAAAATTATTTCCTTTAAAGTCTTATGAATAAAATTTTTATTGCATTAGCTTTCACCATTCTCATTATCGTTGCCATTGCAGGCTGGTGGGTTATTGGAACATCTGCTATTAATAAGCAGAATACTGCTACACAACTATTTGTGGTTAGAAAAGGTGAAGGACTCAGAGCAATTGCCTCAGAACTGCAAAAGGCAGGACTTATCCGAGACCAGATTGTTTTTTATACTTTAATAAAGCAGTTGGGGCTTGATGGGAAAATTCAGGCAGGAGATTTTCGCCTTTCTCCTTCTCAAACACCAGAAGATATTGCAAAGACCATGACCAAAGGAAGTGTTGATGTATGGATAACAGTTACTGAAGGAAAACGAGCAACAGAAATTGCCGAAGTTCTCCAAAACAGAATTTCAACATACGATCCATCCTGGAAAGCCAAACTTATAGAGAATGAAGGATATCTTTTTCCTGACACCTATCTTATTCCACACGATGCAACAATTGATCAGATTATTACAACAATGAGAAACAACTTTGATAAAAAATATGGAGAAGCATCTCAAAATCCAACATCGACACTGTCTCAGTCCGACGGAATTATTCTTGCTTCTATTGTGGAGAGAGAAGGACGATCTCGTGACGATATGAAGATGATTGCATCAGTCTTGGAAAATAGGTTGAAAATTAGTATGGCTCTGCAGGCTGATGCTACTATTCAATACGTGGTCGGGAGTACTATAAATTGGTGGCCTACACCAACAGCGCAGCATCTGGCAATAAACTCCCCCTACAATACCTACAAGAATCCTGGCTTACCTCCTACACCTATCTCTAATCCAGGACTCGATGCGCTTACTGCTGTTTTCCACCCGGCAACTACCAATTACTTCTATTACATTTCGGATAGTAAAGGAACACTTCATTTTGCGAGGACGCTAGACGAACAGAACGCTAATATAAGAAAATTTGGGTTATAATCTTCGACTATTCTGAAAAAGTCATGAACCTCTTCTTCTTTTATACCAAACACTACTCCTAGGAGACCATTTTCTTTGAGGGACCGCGGAAAAACCTCTTTACTTTTGCAACAGGCTTGGGAGATCTTGATTCTTCATGATGGTGACCATTCTGGAACTGATGTCTAAGCTCTTCTCTTTCATCAAAAGACGGATGGTTTTTTGAAGCAGGCTGTTCTTCCATCTCCATATCAGGGTCTTCTTCTATAGCGCCAAGATATTCTTCTTCCTCACCTTCAGGAATCTCAAGAAGCTCTGATAACTCTGTATTTTCTTCAACCTGCTCAAGAAGCATTTGCAACACCCTTTTGCCTTTTGAAGTTCCAAATAAGAAGACTAGTCCTGCTCCAACAAGAAGACCTAAAATAAAACCATTAAAAAAGCCTGAACTTCCATGTCTATTCTCTTTGTCCATGTCTCTCCTCCTTAGCATGTTTATCATGAGTTTTATCAAATGATTTTGAAAGAAAGGATGCAATAATAGACCCTACCTTTACCCCAGACATCACTGTTGATAACGATTCAACAGGGCGAGAGATACTTCCACTAATAATTCCTGCATCATCTAATACTTTATTTGCTTTAGACAGCGTGTTTTTCATCTCTCGCAAAATAAAAAAAACTTGAATTCCTAAAAGAAGGAGAAGCAATGTTAAGACACTAACGACAGTAATAAGAAGGATTTGAGCAGTATCCATACCAATTATTAGAATATCTTACTGAACGAGATAAGTCAAGTCAAACCTCATGAAGTGTAACTCCACAATCAAGAAAAGAGCCAGAGCAGACAAAGGTAGTAACTTATTTATTCCCCATTTGTCTCGTTTGCTCCTCTCGTTTACTGTCCTACTCTCACAACAATGTGTCTTTCAAGACTTGTTATCCTGCCAAAACTATTTACCGATTTAATAACAATCGTTGAAGTTCCAGGAAAGACAGGAACTTCTTTAGTAAAATGACCATTGGCATCAACAAATGCT
Organism: uncultured Gammaproteobacteria bacterium; assembly: GCA_964598355.1. Lineage (GTDB taxonomy): Bacteria > Patescibacteriota > Microgenomatia > Levybacterales > UBA12049 > DASQJJ01. Next base: position 3,385 of record CAZRBN010000016.1, on the reverse strand, counting down.
GGAAGATTGTTGACTGTTACTGTTGTATTCGAATCTGTCGCTCCACTCACAACTACTGATTGAGAAGCAACAATTGCTCTCTCAACCGGAACATCAACTGTTAATGCTGGAGCAAAAAAAGCAGAACGGTATTGGTAAAAAAGATAGAGAAGTATGCCAACAACCGCTATGACAACAAGCGCAATTGCCCGATTAAGTCGTACAGTCTTCAAAGGGATATCCTCTTTATTTACAAAACTATCCGGCACAATCCCTACATATTCTTTCTCATTAAATTCACGACGAAACATTGCCATTGATTCCTTCATAGGCAGATCTAAAAATTCAATGTAATTTTTAACAAACCCTTGCGTATAGCTACTTCCAGGCAGCTTTGTATAATTACCTTCTTCAATTGCGGTAATAAACTGAGGTCTAATCTTAGTTGCTTTTGCAATTTGATCAAGTGTATATCCTTTTTTAATACGCTCTTGTTTTAATCTTTCACCAATTTTTATCATACGTGTAACTAATTGAAGGGGTGACGCGACTGGGGGACCCCTGAAAAGTCCCAGCAGCAAACGAATGTGAGCGATGCACTTTTGGGGTGACGAGCGACAGGACCCCGAAAAGATTCTGGACAAGCCAGAATGACGAGAACTCACTCTCCGTGGATTTGGGCTAGGACTTCATCTGCATTTTTTGCTAAAACATCTCGAGGTTTGCTTCCTTCAGCCGGACCAATGATGCCATTTTCTTCTAATTGATCAAGGATTTTTGCTGCACGTGAATATCCCACAGATAATTTCCGCTGAAGAAGAGATGCTGAGGCCTTATCGTATTGGCAAACAACACGAACAGCATCATCAAAGAATCCATCCAAACCCTCTCCACCGCCACTGGATGTTCCCATACCCTTTCCCTTCATAGTTACTTGTTGTTGAGTAACCTCTTCTGTGTAATTTACCTCAGGTGCTTTTTCTTTCAAAAATCCTACCAAACGTTGTACTTCTTTTTCAGAAACAAAAGCTCCCTGAATACGGGTTGGCTTTGCAGCATCCGGTGGAACAAAGAGCATATCTCCCCGACCCAACAATTTTTCTGCTCCAGGTCCATCGAGGATAACCCGTGAGTCAATTTGAGACGACACATTGAGAGCAATTCTGGTTGGAATATTTGCTTTAATAAGTCCGGTAATAACATTAACCGATGGTCTTTGTGTTGCAATAACTAAATGAATGCCTGTTGCACGAGCCATTTGAGCAAGTCTGGCAATAGCATCTTCAACTTCAACTGGAGCAAGCATCATAAGATCAGCCAACTCATCTACCACAATCACAACATAAGGCAAGGCTTGAAAACCAGATAACTCATTGTATGAATCAATATTTCTAACTCCTCTTTCAGCAAATATCTTATATCGTCTTTCCATTTCTCCCATTGCCCACTTAAGAGCTGACAGAATCTTCTCAGGTTCAACAATAACAGGAGTAAGTAAATGAGGAATACCATTATATTGAGTGAACTCAACTCGTTTTGGATCAACTAAAATCATTTTTACTTCTTGTGGAGACGCACGGAATAACAGTGAGCAAATAAATGCGTTCATAAGGTATGATTTTCCAGACCCAGTAGTACCGGCAATCAACACGTGAGGCATTTTCGCAATATCAGCAATAACAGGACTACCTGAGACATCAAGTCCCATCGCAACAGATAATTTGGACTTCGCCTTTTGCATAACCTGAGATGAAAGCATCGTACGAAGTGGCACAACCTCAAGAGACCTATTTGGAATTTCTATACCGACCAAAGATCTTCCAGGGATAGGTGCTTCAATACGAATCTGTCCTGAAGGAGCTTCTGTTGCTAGCGCCAAATCATTTGCAAGGGAAGTGATTTTACTCACTTTTGTCCCAAGAGCAATTTCTAGAGCATACTGAGTAACTGCTGGACCTAAATTAACTTCTGCAACTCGAGCTGCAATACCAAAAGACTCAAGAGTTTTTTCAATAATTTGTGCAGTTCGTTTGACATCTCCTCTTTCTGCTTTTGCTCCAGGACTTTCAGATAAAAGACTAATTGGGGGATTTTCCCACATACCATTTTCCAGTACATTTGTTACTAACTTATCTGAGATAAGCTCTGCCTGGTCTTTTTTCTTTACAACAATATCTTGTTTTTCATTCATTTTTGAAGATGGGAAGATAGCGCTTTTTCCGTTAATCTTTGGCTCTGCATCATCCATATTTAACTGCTTAATCGTCATTTCTTTCCCTTTGGCAGATTTTTTAGTCTTAAAAACAGAAACTGCACCTGACGGAACAAATTTAGGGACAGTATTCAATACTGCTAGAAAGCCTTGCAATAACTCATCTATCGATGTATCAAAGAAAACAACAAGTCCTACAAAAACTCCAGCAATATACACCAGATCTGCTCCAACATTTCCTAAAATATCAGAAAGTATTTGAAACATATGCCGTCCTACAACACCTGTTTTGAGCACACCAACAAGAGAAAAAAATGTCAGGATATAGCCAATCGTTACATGTGGTTTGGAGAGGAAGAATTTAAAACGAAAAAACAAAAATCCAATAAAGATAAAGACAAAAGGAAAAAGATACTGTAAAGAGGAAAAGTTTTGCTCAAGCATTTGCTGTACAGTTACCAAAACATCGCCTTGCTTTGAGAAAGAAAGAAGCTGCAAAATACCAATCACTACAAATCCCAATGCAAAGAGTGTATAGATAGTTTCTTTTCGAAGCTGAACTTTTTTACGACGACCTCCACCACGCTTTTTGGCCATACTTCTATTATAGAGAATCTCAAAGCTAATGCAAGCCATGAGCAAAAACATTAGTGTATTTGCTCACTCAGCGCTTCGGATAGCAGCTATATCCAAACATCAGATATAGTCAATCTATGAGCTGATAACGCTGATATATCTGGGATTAGACTTCAATAACAACTGGAAGGATAAGAGGTCGGCGACGGAAATCTCTAAAGATGCGCTTTTCTGCTATTTCACTTATCATCTTGCGTAAAATCACCCAATTAGTAATCTGGCCTTGTCTTGTCGCAAGAGATTTCTGAAGTTCTTGAAAAAGTGCCTTCTTCATATCCTCAGCATCTTTATCTGAAAATCCACGCACGATAATATCCGGTTTATCTGCCAAAGCTCCTGTTGTAGCATCAACTTCTGCCATAATAGCAATCACTCCGTCTTGTGACAACTTTTTTCTATCCCGTAATACATACCCTTCAATTTCTTCTCCACTTATTTGATCTACATAGACATTCCGCATTTGATGTCTTTGTCCATATGTTGCACCTTGTTTGGTGAAAACAATTTCTTGACCAGTTTCAGGAAGCATAACATCGGAGGTCTGATACCCGACTCTTT
>CAZRBN010000015.1:15963-20993 GCA_964598355.1 uncultured Gammaproteobacteria bacterium | reverse complement strand
TAGCAACTTCCTGATCATCAGCAAGCATCATGTGTACTTCTCGTCTTTCCCAGGACTTCAAGTTAGAGAGACTAATTCCAGTATTCTGAGAAAGAGCTTGTTCTTTTGCCTGTTGTACTAGATGCTTAAGGTATTCTACACGATTCTTTTTGTAATCGCCAACCTCAATACTTACCCGTACAAATTCTCCAAGTTCTCGACTAGAAACAAGAGAAACAATTGTTTGAAGAGATTCAAGAGTTTCCCCATGATATCCAATAATCATGCCGGATTCTTCTGTTTGTAAAAGGATTTGTGCACCTTCTTCTCCTGGATTTACTTCAACAGTTGCTTCAATACCAAGCATGGTGAGGAGTTTTTCTGTTACTTCTTGAATTTTTTGTGTTTGTTCTTTGTTCATAGAATTATTTATTTGGTCTTATTTTTGCTATCCAATCAGATAATCCACCAAGTCCTGAAATCTGATACTGCTGTAGTATACCAAAAATTGTGAAGGTATTCCAGTACAAAGATAATCCTACAGGAAGAGTCCAGGAAAAGAATGCAATCATAATAGGGAATATGTAGAGAGATTGTGTTTGAAAAGCAGTGGCAAAATCATCTTCTTTCTTCTTTTCTGGAACTGAACCTTTCTTCCCATTTTTCACAGGGACAATAGCTGCAGGAGCTGAAAACATCATCTTTGACTGGATAAGCTGGAATACTCCTGTTAATACGGGGATGAGAAGAATGCCTACTCCAACATGAGGAAATAGGTGCGAAGGAGTCTGTCCCAACGGTAACCCAAAGAAGGAAGTATCCCACATATGAGTAAGCTTTAATGAGGGGATATATAATGCGTGATTCACATAGGAAAGGACATGGTTGGGATCTGTCTTTACAACCTCTTGAAGTACTCCATACAATCCCCAGATGAGTGGAAGTTGAATAAGAAGTGGTAAACATCCGGCAACTGGATTAACACCATGCTCCTTATATAGCTTCATTGTCTCTGATTGCAATCTTGTTGAATCATTCTTGTGTTGCTCTTTAAGTCTATTTAAATGAGGGGTAATCTCCTGCATTTTTTTCGATGTCTTAAGTTGTGAGGCAATGAATGGGTAGAGAATGGCGCGGATAATAACAGTCAACAAAATAATAGAAAAGCCCAAAGCATATGGAACATGCAGGACAATAAGCTCGTGATAAATGATAACCAAAACATTAACAATCGGCTGAACAAGTAATAAGTAAAAAATATTCATTATTTCCTTAGTGCGTAGGGAAGAGACTCAACAAAGGGTTGGCAGTACAGTAGTCTGAGTAAAGACTTTAACCCTCCTTTTACTACTCCATCTTTCTTGATATGTATTATAGCAAATTCACTACAAGTTGGCGAGTAGCGACATGCATGCTTAATTCCCAGAGCCTGATGAAGCAGGGGAGAGAGGATTAATTTATAAAATTTTAGCAGGACTACTAGTACATATTTCATAATTAGCGTGAAGGGTTAACTGTCAACTGTTAAGAAAAGCTGGACCTTATTGTAGAATCGAGATTTTTACTGCTTTACCCTTGACGGTTAATGCTTAACTTTTCCATTATACTCCCTACTTCCTTACAAACCTCATCTCTTGATGCTTCAATCGCTCCCTTTTTTATAGCAAACAGAATATCATAACCTTTCAATGACAACCACTTTTCCTCTATGCAAGAGCGTATTTTTCTTTTCACTTTATTTCTCACCACCGAGCGTTTGTCTATTTTTTTCCCTGCAATAAATCCAAAACGAGAGTTGGAGAGAGCATTCGATGTACTTCGCAGCGTAAAAAAAGCAGAATGAAAAACCTTTGCATGTTGGAAGGAAACTGTTGCAGGTAAGCGGAATTGTCGTGCTAACACAATTATTTCGTTAAAGATTTTCTTCCTTCAGCTCGTCGTCTTTTAATAACTTTTTGCCCTCCGTGGGTAGCCATACGAGCGAGAAAGCCATGTTTTCTTTGTCCTTTTGTTTTTTTCGCTTTTGCTGGTCCTTTTTTCATAACTGTTGCTATTATACCAAAGATACACACAACTGTCTATTGTTTTTGATTTACTGATAACTAATAAGAGTTCTCTCTTATTGAGCACAAGAGAAAGCAAACAATATAACAACGCAACACTGTAGGAATTTCTGTTCTTTTGAACCCTTGACAAAAAGTTATCCACATTGGTACATTTCTTTGTACTATGTCTGATGTTTCTACTGTTTGGGCAACTGTTTTGTCAGAAATCGAACCTGAAGTTTCAAAGGGAACATTTGTAACACTTTTTAAACCAACCCAGCTTCTCGCTCTTGAAGATAATATTGCAACTATTGCTGCTCCTTCAACCATGGTTGTTGATTTATTACAAAAAAGATTTACTGGAAGGTTTAAGGAAGTCATAGAAAAGCAGACGCAAAAGAAAGTTGACATTCTTTTTGTAGTAAAGACGGTACCGCATGTAGTTAAGGAGGAGCAGGAAGTACCTCTTTTTGCAACAACTAATGACCGACCCAAAATGCCAGTTGGCCATCTACCACGTGTTCGCCCTGACTATACCTTTGCAACATTGGCTGTTTCTGATTCAAATAGACTTGCTTTTGAGTCAGCAAAGAATGTTGCCAAAAATCCAGGACATTCCTATAACCCACTTTTCATTTATGGTCCTGTAGGGGTAGGGAAGACCCATTTAATGCAAGGCGTGGCAAATGAAGTGTATTCTCAAAATCCCGACAACAAAATCATCTACATTACCTCTGAGGAATTTACCAATGAAGTTGTTGAAGCAATTCGAAGTAATGATACAGCACGAATGAAGAAGAAATTCCGCTCTGCTAACTTGCTTATTATTGATGATGTCCAATTTATCGCAGGAAAAGATAGGGTTCAGGAAGAGCTTTTTCACACATTTAATTCTCTTATTGATAATGGTGCACAAATTGTTCTTTCCTCAGATAGACCTCCAAGTGAAATAAAAAAACTTGAAGCCCGACTTTCGTCACGATTTGCTGGAGGACTAACAGTTGATGTTGAAGCTCCTGACTTCGAACTTCGAACAGCAATCGTCTTAAAAAAAGCAGAGAAGTATGGGTATAACCTTTCTATAGATATTGCAAAGAAGATTGCAGACAAAGAGCAGGATGTACGAAGCCTTGAGGGAGCATTACTTCGTGTCATAACACAGGCTGCAGCTACGGGAGGAACAGAAATAACAGAAGCGCTCGCAGAAAAGGCGTTAGGGGGTAGTGGAGCGAAAAAAGAAAATCATGCACTCCATGCGGAAGATGTTATTGAAACAGCATGTAACTTCTACAATGTCAAACCCACTCAGCTAAAAGGACCAAAGAGAGATGCTTCATTAGTAAAAGCACGCCAGGTGACAATGTATCTTCTGAAGAAGGAACTAGGCCTTACGCTTGTTGAAATAGGAAATATTTTGGGTGGACGAGATCATACAACAGTTATGCACGGTGTGGATAAGATGGAAGGACTAGCCACAACAGATAGTATGCTGTCTGAGGAAATCTTGGGGATAACAAAATTAATGCGTGGATAACAAGGGGGAAACTTGAAACAAGGATAGTTTTCAACAAGTTATCCCAAAAGTTTTCAACAGGTTATCCACACGTTTTTCGAAGCTACCGCCTTGCTTTTTTCCACATTTCCAGATACACTACTACAACTACAAAAATATATATATGAAAGTCACTCTACTTGCTGAAAACCTCCAAAAGAAATTAACATTAGCAAATCATGCAATCTCTTCAAGAAACCAATTACCTATACTGTCTCATGTATTACTCGAGACAAGAGATGGAAAGTTAGTAATCTCGAGTACTGATTTGGAAATAGGAATAGAAACAGTTCTTCCTGCACAGATTGACGAAGAAGGAGCAACAACAGTACCTGCAAAGTTATTCTTAGAATTAGTTAACTCTCTTCCACAAGACAAGATGACCCTCCAAACAAAAGATGGTAGTTTGGAAATAAGTAGTAAGAAGACAAAAACACTTCTGCAAACTTCTCCAAAAGATGAATTTCCCATGCTCTATGAAGAAAAAGGTGAAGAGTTATTGACTTTTGAAAAAGGAAAAATGAAAGGAATTTTCGGTAAAGTTGTTTTTTCCTCTAGTCCAGAAGCAACAAGACCAGCATTATCTGGCGTTCTTATAAAAAAAACAGATAATGGTTTTGTGGTTGTTGCTACAGATGGATACAGACTTTCTCTTGAAGAAGTTGCAACGCCAACAGGTGGAGTAAAATTAGAAAAACCAGTTATTATTCCCTCACGAATTATAAAGGAAGCAATAGCACTTTCAGAAAACGGCAACTTAACCATGTATGTGTCTGAAAAAACAAACCAACTTCTTTTTTCTCAAGATGATACCGTGCTTGTTGGACGTCTCATTGATGCAGAATTCCCAAATTATGAAAAAGTTATTCCAACAGATGTAGCAACAAAAATCTTTGTAGATAGAGAGGAGCTTTTGAAGGCGGTCAAAATTTGTTCTATTTTTGCCAGGGAAACAGCAAATATTGTTACCCTCTCTCTGCAAAAAGAAAAATTAGTTGTATCAGCGAAAACGCCTTCCCTTGGAGAAAATACTGTTGATGTGGACGCGAGACTAACTGGTGAGGAAAATGAAATTGCTTTTAACGCCCGCTATATTTTGGATGCATTGACGAATATTATCGACCCAGAGCTTTCATTTGAAATGACAGGACCTCTTAACCCAGGAGTATTTCGAGTAGAAGGCAATCCTACATTCCTTCATCTAATCATGCCTATTAGAACCCAGGCATAGCATTATTGCCCCAGTTCGGTATTATTTTCTTGTTCTGGTGCCTGTGATGAAGAGATATGGACTATTGGTGCTATTTCTTTGAGAAACTTGTCGTAAGTGGTCGGTATGAAATATAAAACTTTTCCTGTAAACCCTGCACTTGGATTAGTAAGGAAAGCAACCCCATCTTCTGAAAAAACTTTCCACACAAAAGCGCTTCCTGCTTGAGAAGGATCATAAAGGG
>CAZRBN010000015.1:0-15953 GCA_964598355.1 uncultured Gammaproteobacteria bacterium | reverse complement strand
TCAGAATTAACTGAATGAGTAAGAAGATAATCACTATAGTAGTTATTATCAACGGAAGCTGTTTGGATAATAAATTTTGCAATTTGATTTTGTTCGTAGACATCAGTTGAAAAAGTGGCTGCATCAGAGGCAAAATGACCAACTAAGTAATTATCTTGTGAATCTATCGATACCGGATTTTGTAATTTATCTCCAATATTTTTTGCTATCTGAGGATCTTTAAATAGCTCGTGATAGGAAATAGATTGAAACTGGACTGCAGGTGGTAAGACAGGTGTTGGCGTAGGCGATTGGGAAATACCTATTGGCGAGGATTGTTTTTGAATGAGAGAGAAAACAACAAGAATAAAGACCGCAAGTCCCAAAAAACTAATAAGTAAAAGTCTTTTCATATTATTTAAATTGTAACCCTTTATAAATATGATCTCTGGCAAAGTTATAATAAAAGCCATTGGCAAAGGTTGGAAAATCTAAGAAATTAGAGGGACCATAAGGACGACCACTGACAGTATTCCTATAGCTAGGATAGACTACATATTCCCCAATCATATCGGCCCAACACTCTGCTCCCCATGGCCCAGGACCGTAATCGAGTTGGCAATTATATGTTGGCAAATTTTTGTTAGAAAAAGATAAAACCAACCATGATAGGAAAAAATCCTTCCAATACAGCACAGGGTTTCTAAACGCTATCATATGTCCCAATTCATGGAGCATCATGAATCTATTGATAACGTCTGGATAACACCACCCATAATAATCAAGCGTTCCATCTCCGCTTGCATGTCCTGCACAACTACTCCCTCCGTGTAAAACAATATTAACCTGCTGTTTGGGAAGTCCTAAAAGATTACCATAATCTGATGGAGGTTGTGTGACAAGTGCAAGCGTTTCGTAAATTGGTTTGGCTTTCCCAAGTGGATCTCCATTAAGAAATAAATCTCCACTCACGTTAATACCAATTGCATGTAATTTTGCAACACAATCCGAGCTCGGACTACAGGTAGGGGTAAGGATTGGCGTGGGAGGTGTTGCTGATTGAGAAGAAAAAGCGACAATAAGAATAACAATAATAGCAACAATAATAGCAACCACAACAGCAATTGCAACACCGATGAGGATGGGGACAAGAATTGGCCAACTCTCTGGATTTGTAGCTGCAGCCTGTACTGCCTTTTCCACACCCTTTCTTAAAAATCCTTTGGCAAGTTTTTTTGCACCTCTATGAAGTATTGACGTGCCAGAACGTATTGGATCTGTTTGTCTTGGATTATTAAAACTAGCTGGAGTGCTATGTCCCATTGAATTTTGAGGAAAAGATTCGTTTTCAGATATATCTGCAGCAGTCATTGCAAGTAATGCTTGTTGGGCTATTGCTTTTTGATACATCTGCAATTCTTTATAAAAGAATCTTTCGAATTCATCTAAAAACCTTGCTGTAGAACGACTTGGGACAAGTGGTGATACTTTGGTAATTGTCCGAAGGGTAGGAGAGAGTGGTGCAATAATATTTTGTTGACGGCGGATAAGTCCTCGAAGTACTTCTTCAGAGGTTTCTCCTGTATGTGCTTTAAATACTGTCTTTAGCGCATCTTTATTCCCTAAAAAGTTGTTTGTTGTACGAGCATTACTAAATTCATCTGATTTCTCAAACTCATCCATCTTTCTTTTGTAGTCAAGAGATGCATGAGCGTTTTTTTCATTAAACTCTATGCTGACAGTATCTAAAATGTCTCTTTTTTGATCTTGGGTAAGGTTTGAGGTATCAACGTATTTTTGGAACATATCAAGGAGTCTTTGATGCTGTTTTTTGAGTAACACTCGAGCATCGAGATTTTTTACAACCGCTGCAATTTGTTCATCAGTAATCTTTTCAGGATCTTTTTGCATTTCTGCAATTAACTTAAGAAGTGTCCCACCATCTTCTTTAAGAAGTTGTTCTTCTTGCAAAGAAAGGAGAGGGTTTTTCTCCTGAATAGGAAGGCCTCCGCCACCTGAAGATTCTTTGTGGGGGAAAAAATCAGAAAGAGAGGGTCCTTTAGAAGGTTGTCTAGTTTCCTGAGGAATAGATTCTGTTGAAAATTGTTGATCCCAAGCAGCACCAGCAGCATCCGAAACAGAATCAAAATTGTGTCCCTCAAGGTTAACTCCACTGTTCTCTTGAAAAACTTCCCCTAAATATACTAAGAATGCCTTTTTTTCTTGCTGTCGATTATTAAGAGAATTTCTTATTTGTTGTGCTTTTTCTGGTGGTAATTTAGAGAGAAAAATATCAAAGGCTGTTTTTTCTTGAAGTGCTGTAGCCATATACTTTTAGTATACTCAAAAATAGCTTATTGCGTATAGCCTATGGTTGGGTTGGTGAACCTTCTGTAGCTTTTTGTAATGCATTCTGTGCTTGTGCATCTTGCTGCTGTTTTTGTACCTCTGCAGGATTGGATGTGATAATTTCATGCTCAAATGGTGCTGCTACCACTTGTATGGCCACATGGTTTTGTCCGGCAAAGAAAAGTCCTTGCCCAACGCCTGCTGAAATGAGCATTTGTCTTTCTCCTTCAGAAAGATAGAAAGTCTTGGCAACTGTTTCTATTTCTGATGTGCTCTGCTTGAGTAGGATTTGAATAGACGAGTTAGATAAGACAGCATGACCATAATCACTCGAAAGGAAATCCTGCACGTCCTGGGTCGCTGTAGTGAGTCCCAGATAGTATTTGCGAGCTCGTTTGGCAACACCATACATAAAGGATGCAGAATCTTCATGCTTCATTAAATACCATGCTTCGTCAACAATAAGAAGTCTTTTCTTCAGTGTTTTTCTGACACGTGTCCAGACAAAGTCTAAAATGATATGCATAGCAATGGGGCGTATTTCATCTTCTAGGTCCCTAAGAGCAAAAATAGTCAAAGGATTGGTAATATCAAAATTTGACTGTTGATTAAATAGGCCTGCAAGACTTCCTGTAACATATTTTTCCATGCGAAGAGCAAGTCCTTGTGCTGTTGGGTCTGTCATAGCTTTAAGAGTTGCATATAGATCTTCAAGAATTGGTGGAGTTTTTGTTTGGGTTGCGGGGTCTGCTGTAATGCCTTTTGCAGCATAGGTATTGACAAGGCCCCGATCCAAAATAGCATCTTCTGCAGAAGTAATAGTACCGAGCATAATCTTCATAAGTGCACGAAGTGAAATAATCTTTGTGCCAAGTTCGTTTTCTCCTTCTTCATAGACACCAGCCAAATCAAATGGGTTTATTTTCACAGGAGAAATGGCTGAAAAGTTAAGATATTCTCCCCCAAGCGTTTGGGCTAATTTTCCATATTCATTCTCAGGATCTATGACAATAACTTCTGTTCCAAACATAAATTGCCTCATAATCTCTAGCTTTATGGTGAAAGACTTTCCAGATCCTGATTTTCCAAAGACGACACTGTTCGCATTTTCTAAAGAGAATCTATCAAAAACAACAAGGGAGCCATTTTGCTGATTTACTCCATATAAAATTCCTTTATCTTGGGTAAGCGTTGCTGAGGTAAACGGAAACGTTGAAGCAAGGGATGAGGTATCCATATTGCGAGTAATAGCAAGTCTGTCTTGTCCTATGGGCAACACTGCTTTGAATCCATCTTCCATTTGTAAGGTTGCTGCTTTAGGCGTTACAAGTAAGGATGCGAGTGTGCTTGTTAATTTTTTTGTTGATTCTTCTAAATCTTTTTTATCATCTGATGAAAGTGCAATGTACAGGCTAAATTGAAAAAAACGCTCAATGCCTTTTGCTAATTCGTTCTGCAAACCATAAGCGTCATTAAGCGCTGCTGTTATTTTTGGGTCAACTGGCTTGCCTTTCTCTTCATCTGAGGAAACTGTCGCCTCCATTTCTGCAATTTTTCTCTTTAAATTGGATAACACGTCATCAGTAAAAACAGGGTAAATAAACATACTGATATCAAGTGAATGATCAAAATCAATAACAGGAGCAAGCCAGCCTATTGAAACATATCGTGGGTATCCGACAATGAAAAACGTACGATAGAATCTCTCCCCAACACGAATGGACTTAAAATCGACTTCAACTGAAGAAGGGGCAATGATGTCGGGAATTGATTGCATGCCTTGTTCTAGAAGCGTTCCTGGTTGTCCTGGTGTTGGTGTTTTTTTGCTACCAAACATTACTGTCTTCCTCCCTTTACAGCAGTAACAGTATGGTTTGAGTGTGTTTTTGCATTACTTCCTTCTTCGTTAAACATATCATGAAATAAATTGACTAATGCATCCCTCTCAACAATTTTTGCTCTGATAGCCATTCTATCTATCTGTGATAGCAAGGATTCTGCTTTTGTGTGAAGAGAAGCTTTGGCTCGAATAAAAAAATCATTCATATCAGAAGGATTATTGCGGGCAAGTTTGGCAAGACTTTCAGCACCGCCTTCAAGAAACGAGTAGGACAAGACCATATAAAACTTTTTATCCAAGACAACAGCTGTTTTTACAAGTTGCTGGACAAAGTCTTTGTATTTGCTGATACTGTCTGCAAGTTTTGGATTGGTGGTTTTAGTGGCTGCATCTGAAAGGGAGTTAATATACGGCATAATGTCAATTTTTTTACTTCTGACAAGAATTTGGACGGGAAAGGAAAGTGAATTGAGCAGTGCAGCATACCCAAAGACTTTTGCATCCTGTTCTTCGGCAGAAAGGAGCGTAAAATTAACTGCTTGAAGCTCTAAAATAATGCAGGCATTGCCTCCTGCAAGTAAAACAATATCTTCACGGATGTCTAAAATTTCCGTGAAGTGTTGGGTTGATGATTGTTGGGCAGATTGTTTCATGGCTATCCTCCAAATAATTCGCGTCTGAGCTCTTCTCGTTGGTCAACAGAAATAACTTCAAATTGTGGCAATACTGTCCCATTTGCTGTTATCTCAACAGTGTCAAATCTATTTTTTCCTTGAGGATCTTCAAATGTGATGGTATAGACACCGCTAATAACAGGCGTTGCTGAAGCAAATTGCCCTATGCCATTTGTTTTAAAAGCACGGACAGGGTTACCATCTTTATCTTTGACTTCAATAAGAATATTTGGCAACACATTCCCCCGTGGATCTTTCACAACCCCGGCAATAAGGTTGGGAACATCATTAATAAGTGGTGTGCCAACAGATGTCTTTTGACCTGGAGCAACTTTAATAACATGAGATGTCTCTTTTGGAGCGTCTTGGGCAGTGCTTGGCGTAAATACTTGCTGTTTTCTTTGAGCAAGTTGTTTTTCCAGCTCAAGGAGTTGTTTCTCCAAGTCCTGCTTTTGTTGAAGAATAGTTTGGAGCTCATCTTCCAGTTGACTAACTTTTTCATGTGCAGCATTTGCTTCCCGAGTCCCTTCTTGAACTTTTGTTTCTTCCTGTTTTGCTTCTTGAAGTTCTTTTACCAACTCCTCTGCTTCTTTCCCTAATTCTTGGGTTGAAGAATTTTCTTCTGCTGGAGTTTGTCCAGGATCTGGGATAAGCGGAGCTGTTAGCAAGGTTACTGCCTCTTTCTCCTTTTCTATAGTTGGTATAGGCTGTAAAACTGTTGGGGCAAGCGGGGTAGGAGATGAGTCAAGGTGGACTTTCTCTTCTTTTTTTTCTTCCTTTTTCTCTTCTTTAGGCTCTTGTTTTACCACTGTTTTTTCGTCTTTAGATTGAGCTGTAGGGAAAGACCCTCCTGCTTGTTGGTAAATGTATTGTGTTGGTGAAAAAAGAGATTTGAAGAAAAACATAATCATCGTATCTGCTGGCCTTCCTTCTATTGGGACAAAAGCAAGCAATATGCCTGTACCACCAAAAAGTAGCACAAGTGGAAATTTAATAAGGAAAAATACTGGAAGAACAAAAATAATCCATGCAATTCCTACGCCAGATGCCAAATAGGCAAATTGCTTGATTGTCATATCTCCTATAAGACGAAATTGAAAGTTGGTGACGTCTTGGGGAATTGGATGATTATCCATATACAAAAGCGTACTATGTGAAAAATCTCATTGCAAGATTATCAAAATAGATCAGCCTTAGCCATAAATATCTTGTGAAAACGAATAGATACTAATAAATTGCTTCATTGTTAAATTGTTCCCTCATCCTAACCTTCTCCAAAAGGGAGAAGGAATAACAATTTAGTAATATAGCAATTTAAGAATTTTATCTGATGCGTTATACTAAACGTATGTTAGTTCTTGGAGTTTTTTTAATTGAATTAGTGGCTCTTTTCCTTCTCTCGCAATCCCTTACCAGATCATTATCAAAATGGTTTTATCAGGTTTTTCGACATCAGGCAGTTGTTATCCAGCTTTTGTCTATTCTTTTTCTTCCAGGAGTTATTCTTCATGAGCTTTCTCATTTACTAACAGCAAGTATGCTCTTTGTCCCAACAGGGGAGATAGAGTTTTTGCCAGAGATTCATGGAGATGAAGTAAAAATGGGAAGTGTGTCTATTGCTCAGACTGATCCTTTCCGGCGTTTTCTTATTGGCGTTGCTCCGCTTATTTTTGGACTGGGTGTATTATTTCTTCTTTTTTGGTACTTTCTTCCAACATTGACGCTTGTCTCTTGGCAGACAGCAGTGCTTTTGTATGCTGTCTTTGAAATAAGTAACACGATGTTTTCAAGTCGGAAAGATATGGAAGGAGCAATAGGATTACTTGGGCTATGCCTTGTTTTTGTTGTTCTATTATTTGTCTTGCGAGTAAATGTATGGGGGGTTTTTCAGCAATGGGTAGAAAATGCTTTTGCTTTATCGCTTTTTACATCAATGAGTTGGTATTTAGGAATTGCTGTTATTACTGATGTAATAGCTGTGGGAATTACTCAGGGTCTGTTAAAATTACACAGGCCTTACTGACAGCTACCAAATCCAAACTTTAAGAGACAACCTATTCCCCCCACTCCTGTAAATTGTTTGATAAGTGCAATAATAAAGAACGATCCTAAGACAATAAGCAATCCAATAATTGCATAGGTAAGCATATTCTTTGCTTCTTCTGCACCTTTTCCTCCACCAGAGGTAATATACTTTATCGACGCAGTAAGAATTAGCAGAATTGCAACTGTGCCAACGAGCGTAAGTGCTGCATTAATGATAATTTGCACAAGAGGGAAAATACAATCAATTGTTGGAATACCATCTTTGACACAACTTATATGTGTGTCTCCCCAGGGAGTAAACATAATAAAAGAGTAACAAAGTGAAAAGAAAAAGGCAATTGATTATCTTCCCGTAATAGTTGGAAGAGTGAGATTGAAAAGACTGACTCCAACAAATAGGTTAAGGATGAAGTTAACAATAAGATACGAAAGGAAGATAATAATAAGTCCTACAACTGCTGCGACAATTGTCTCTCTTGCTTTGTTAATACCCTCTTTTTCTCCTTGAGAAGTAAGCCATTTTATACCACCCAAGATAAGAAAACCCAAAGCGAGAAGTGCTGCAACGACGAATAAAAAGTTAATTGCATTTGCAATAACTTTCCCGAGATCTGTTGCATTAAGGCACAATGGGCTAAAATTACCACCAGGACACGTATTCACAGTAACGTCAGCGAATGCTTGAGGAACAATTGCTAAAGATGCTAGTGGAAGGAGAAATGCTGCTAATCTTTTCATAGACATATTCATCGTATGGATATTTTTACCCCTTGTCAAGTGGCCTTTGCCATCCTGAATCTGTTGAAGGTTACCTACCAAGCAATGGTATACCAAATGCATATCCAATAAGATTGACAATAAAAAATGATAGAAATGCGAGGACTAGTCCACCAATTGCAAATGTGAGGGTTTTGCGTGCTTCGTCAACTGCTTTTTTGTCTCCCTGGGAAATCATCCATTTGAGTCCGGCAATAACAACAAAAATAAAGCTAAGAAGGATAATGACGTATAGTAGTAGGGTAATACCGTTATGAACAATCTGATTGAGAGTCAGATTGCTAATAGCCGTTACATCAAAAGGCGTTTTTATATCAAAACTCGGTGATCCTGCTTGGCCTCCTATGGTTAATGCAAGTAATTTCATGGTGTTCGGGTAAATCCTGGTATTTGTAAAATATCAACCCCAATTATTTGAAGAATTGCTATGGAAAAAATAATAAAGAGAAGGCCAATGATTGCCGATGTAAGTCTTTCCCGTGCTCCTTTTACTTTTTCGGGATTTCCTTGAGATGTCATCATTTCATATCCTGAGGCAATAATGAGAAGTACCGCTACTCCTCCAGAGAGGCTCAAGAGGATTTTAAAGAGTGCCTGTACCAGGCCTGTTGGATTTGTTTGGATTGGTCCAATAGCCGTGTCGACTTGTGTACAAGGGCCATTATTTGAGCCGGCATTACATCCTGGTGGCAGACCGGGAAGTGGGAGGTTGGGATTGGGTGTTGGCGTTGGTGGTGGTGTATTTGGATCGCAACAATAGCCAAAAAAACACTCTGGAACCCCATTGGCAATAGTAGAATCATACCCATAATGCCAATCGGAAAGATTCCCACATTGTTTGCCAGGTTTTAAATTCCCATTAGTAGAACCTGTATAGCAAATACTTCCTTGACTACAAAAACCTTGGCCATACCCATGATTGTCCGCAAAACTTGATTGTGGCCATAAGCAATATGCCATAAGCAATATGCTAAAAGTCAAAAGAATTTTTTTGGGAACCATACTATGGTTATCGTGGCACAAAGTCTTTTGCCTTGTCAAGAAAAAAGACCATAGTCGCATTGTTAAATTGTTAGATGCTACAATAGTACGTATGGAGCCAGAGCATTTAGAAAGTCTGTATCCAGACAACGCACGTCAAAAAGAAATTGACCAGATTCTTTCTTATGTAAAGGATGGACAATCCTGCCAGCTTATTTCCATGCCCGGAGCAGGACGGGGAAATCTCCTCAATTTCCTCGCATACAATCGTACGCTTCGTGTAGCACATTTGGGAGAAGAAGGATACCTAAAGTATCACTTTGTCTTAGCTAATTTCTCAGAAGTGAAAAACAGACCACTTTTGGATGTTATGAAATTTTTATTCCTCGAACTCTCTTCATCTCTACATGAAAGACGGAGAGAAGAAGAATTTGCTGTTGTTGATGCGATGTTTAAGGAAGCACTTTCCTATAATGATGAGTTAGTACTCTTTCAAGGTCTGAAAAAAGCAATTGACTATCTAACACTGGAAAAAGATATTACTGTTGTATTTCTTCTTGAGAGATTTGAGACCTATGTCCCGCTGGTTACACAAGATTTTTTCAACAATCTCCGAAGTATCAGAAATCGGGCAAAATATAAATTCTCTGTTGTTTTTTCTGTTACTAGGCCTCTTGAAGAAATTTTAGAGCCAACGATACTTGCTGACTTTTATGAATTTGTCATAGACCATCACATCTACATATCGCTTCTTGATAAGCCTGGCATCGATTTTCGAGTTACATATTTAGAAAAATTAACTGGAAAAAAGATATCAGTAGATACAATAAAGACCATCTTAGAGCTTACAAGTGGACATGGCAAATTAACTCGGCTTGCTCTGGAGATTGCTTCGTCGACTTCGTCTTCTCGCAATGACGTTAACGAACAATATTTGCTCTCTCACAAAACCATTCGTGGAGCACTTTTTGAAATCTGGAATTTTCTTAGTCCTGATGAGCAAAATGATGTCTTTGCAGCAGTCAAAGGGCAACCTGTTACAAACGCATTTCTTGAAAAAATACATATCCTGAATAATGGAAAGGTATCAATTCTTCTTCTTGAAACATTTATCAAAGAAAATCTTACTCAAGAAGTACAGGAAGAGCAACATATCTCCTATAATGCTGATACAAATGTTATTTCCAAAGGGCATCAAACACTTTCAAATGTCCTGACAAGCTCAGAATTCAAATTGCTTCGATTTCTCATAGAGCATCAGGAGAATATTATTGATCGTGAACAACTCATTCAAGCAGTCTGGACAGACAGTAAATCAATGGCAGGAGTATCAGACCAAGCAGTAGACCAGCTTATTTTCCGTCTTCGCAAAAAAATTGAAGATGACCCAAATAATCCCATCCATATACAAACAGTTAAAGGAAGAGGGATAAAGTTTTCTCCATAGCTATAGATCTCTCCTAAGTCATACATACTAAATGGTCACTTTGTAATGTTTTTGTGATGTGAATATCAAGGCAAGCCCTCTACAAAACATTACACTACAGCCATATGGAATATGAATTTGACCCAACATTGACACCAGTAGCTCAAAATCGCTATGCTGAAGGTATGGTTGGAGATGGAAATGCAGAATACACCCCAGAGACAGAAGATGAAGCAGAAGAGTCTAGTGCTGCAACTACTGAGGAAAAAGAAAATAAAAGCAGGGAGGGATCCTTTGCTGAGCAAAGGGAAAAGATTAGAGAACGATTCAAGCGGGAGGAACAAGACTTGCTTAGACAACAACTCAACGAAAAACGCCTTGCCTTAGAAAGGATGAGACAAGAAGAGGTCATAGATGGTGAGACATATAAAGCGCTTCTTCGTAATATCGCTGAACAGCAAAACAATACTTTTTTTAACCAATTAGATAGTTCAAAAAAAACGCTTAGTAGTCCTATTGATAAAGATAAAGAAAATGTAGAAGTGCAAATAGAGGTTCGAGAGAATGCGTTTCGTGAACTACAAAAAATCGCACGTACATACCTACAAAATAACAGAGCGCAGGTAAAACTTACTCCTGAAGAGCGACAAGCAATAGAAACGCTTGCAGAGGCAAATTCTCCTACGTTAACGTTGGACAGGATGAGCGAAATTATAAAGAAAGCAGATAGAGGGGGGTTATTGAAAGATCTAGCTGCAGATAATTTTTTTGCAAAAGGAAAGGAGGAAGAAAATCCTATAACAGGAGAATCACGCGAAGCTCGTGAAAGAACGCTTGACCAATATTATCCACCTTCTGCAGAAGATTTGGCAGAGCAATTGACGCTTATGGAAGGTCCTGAGTGGCAGACAGGTGGAGAAAAGGAGATCATTATGGCTGACGGTACTATACATTGGGGAAATCTGCTCGATTGGGCTCGTGAACGGTGGCTCAAATGGGGGCATCAATTTAGTCCAGACAGCCCACAAGCAAGTGCTTGGAATACTGTTAGTTTCTTGAGCGGGTTATCTTCAGTTGATCTAACCAGCTGGGTATTACAAGATAGATATTGGAGAAAAAAAGCCGTTAAGCTTGATAGAGACGGAAACCCTCTTAAAGATGCATCAGGTCACCTTATCTATGAAAAAACCTCAACTGGTCGTATTAAATATGAGACAAGTCCTGAATACCAGAATTTTAGACAGGCATTCTTAAATGAAATGTTTCGGTTTTCAAAGGCACATGAGCATGATGTTGCTGTAAGACTTAACAGGGGAAGCGAAGATAAAATGATGGAACAGCTACAAGGCGTTATGGACCAAACTATTTGGATGAAAGATAGAGACGGGCTTTTAGCGATGTGGAAACTATCTGCTTCAAATGAAGTTATTAAAGAAGGTCCAAACAAAGGAATGTTTCAATGGATGACAGTTGAGGGATCAAATGGTCCAATTGAAGAAGGGAATTTAGGTAAGGCTCATCGCCAAGCAGACTATTTGTATCTTAAAATGGCGCATATAGAAAATGTAGGAGATCAGAATAATATATTTCATGAGGGATTAGGAGAAAAGGGTAAACGTGAATTTTATCGGGCTATGGTACAAAGAAACCTTATGAGATTGTATGGAAGTGAGACTAGTGTAAAAAATGTTTTAGATAAAGTGCAAGGAGCAGGTCTGGAAGGCGTTGATTTAACGGAAATTATGTTTTGTAGAAATAAAGCAGATTTTCAGACATTGTTTACAAAGCAGGCTAGTATAAAAGATACAGCCCTTGAAAAGTATTTCAACAGTGGAAAAGCACAAGGAGAAAGAATTTATCAAAAGGTAAATCCGGAGCAGTTTCAGCAAGTAAAAGAAAAATTTCTTCGAGATTTAATACAAGAAGCACTGTCTCTACGAGAAAAAACATTAGAAAAGCTTACAGGAATGGATTCTCAAGGCCTTAGATTAACACAGGAGCCTGGAAGAATAGCATTTCGCTCAAAAGAGGTTTGGAATTTGTTTAATTCGATGAAGGAGAATAATGACAATGGAGGTAACGTTTCTTTGTTGCAGGAAAAAGCAAGAAGAAATTGGGAAAGAATGCAATCATTAGGCCTTAGATTTATGGATGAAATTGTTCCCGACCCCCCAGGTCAACAAGGCGAGAAATGGAACAGTAAGCCAAATGATGCACGTAAAGAAGTTCAGAGAGCATTAAATCTTTTTAAACGTGGAACTAATTCTGCTCCCTGGATATCCACAGTAAGGGGAGCAATTCAGGATGCAGCAGGTGAAGTGAATGATCTTCCAAAATTTGATGCTGAATATGCAGAGAATTTTGCATATTCAAAAGTATACTTTATGTTATCTTCTGGACTTAACGATACAACAGCTACTGGTACAGATGCGTCAACAAAAATGCTCCAATTTTTGGGATATCGTGCTAATAATATTTTTACAGGATTTGGCAAAAACTTTGTTGGAAGTATGCAAAATTTAAAGGGATTAAAGAGATTGCTCCTTACTCCCTGGGAAGGACTATATGGCGAAAAAACAGATCCTGTGACTGGTAAGAAGCAAAAAATAAGCTTGGCAAAAGTTTTGGAATATGGATTCACTGACAGCACACGGGGACAAAAAATGCCGGAGATAGATGCTGTTCAAGGTGTAGAAAGAACATATGCAGATAATCATGTTTATAGTGCGTTGAAGGTTTTTAAAAGATTTTTGAAAGGCCCTATATTTGATTTTGAGAAATGGATAAAGATAGATATCTATAATAGAGTTTCAATATCTCCAGATGCTTTTAATGAAATAGAAAATGGAGTAAATAAAGATATTCGGTATACATATAACCAAATTGGTGCAGATTTCGAAGAACTGGATGACACATTTGAAATTAATTTTGTGAGAAAACCAGGTGAATCTACCTATGGACCTGAACTTACATTTAAGCGACAAAAATTAAAAGATAAATTATTTGATAAAGAAGTTATTAACATGGGTATGTATGATAGACGAATTATGGAAGGCAGGTGGGTAAACAAAAGAATTGGACAAAAAGATGCGAATGGGGAGGACATGTTAAAAGAATATTCAAGAAATATCGTATTCTATTTGGTTGCAAAAGAAATTTTAGAGCATGAGCTCTATAACCCAGATGACTCAATGTATAATTCCAGTATTTGGGGGCGAACCATGGTAAATGCGATTGAGGGCCTTTTTGCTTCTATCCCAATTGAGCTCGAAGAGAGCACCATTGGTCTTTTCAATAAGCATACAAAGTGGAAGAAAAAAGATTCTTTTGCTAATAGAAAAGAATTCGACAAAATTAGAAAAATGGGAAATGCAGGACGGGTAAAGTTATTAGCAGAGGATGTTCGGGCACAAATAGCAGAGTCTGGTTGGAAGGGTGGACAAGGCGTTACCAAAAAGTTCTTCAGCTACATTTTTCAAGATATCTGGACTTTTAAATAACGCAAATTATTTCTTATTATTTTCCTGCTCCTTCTCTTGTGTATCCAAACCATCGCCCAAGTCTTCTAATTATTGGATTTGAATTGGCATTATTTGCACTCCCGATAATGGCTTCTCGAATTAATCCTCCTCTTTGCCCCGTCGCAACATTCTGCTCTCTAAATAATGGATCCCAAATAGCCTTATTAAATCCTCCGGTAACAATACTACCTCCAGCTGCAATTCCCTGCCCAACTTGTGGTAAGAATTTAAAGTCTGGTGCTGCAAGCGCTTCTTGTACCATTGCAGCTGCTTGAGGCGCGAGCATCAGGATAGCAAAGCCTAAAAGCGGTCCTAGAAATTTGGAAACTTGCTGACTAGCTCCTATAAGAGGTGGCATAAAACCTGTATTTTGCGTGTACAAATCCATAAGTGTTTTACCTAAGAGAAAGATAGCAATACTTGTTGGGAAAACAGCAAGATAGGCAATAATGTGTCGAAGCCAATTCTCAAAGTTGATTTTTGACCCTGGAAGTACTCCTGCCATTATCATAACAGGGCCAAAAATAACATACACAAGAAAAAGCGTATAGCACTTTAAAAGAGTCCACCAGAGTTTAAACATAGCTGCAAGTAAAGCAATTGCAAAAATAAGGAAAGCAAGTCCTGCAATAAGACTTGATACTTCTGTTGCAAATCCGGCATCAATACATCCCCCAAAGTCGTTACCTACTTGAAGTGGTCCAATACTGATATGAAGAAAATTTGTCAGAACACAGCCGATAAGAATTGGAAAACCAAATATTGTCGTAACAAGAATCTTCAGAAATCCAGCTTGCTGAAAAATACCAAAGGCAATCACATTTGCTATTTCCTTTACTCCTCCTGCAGCCTGTCCCGCTAGACCTAAAAAGCCTCCCCGTCCAGTATTTAGGGTATTTACCCAACCAATAGAGTTATCGGAGACATGACTTGTCATAGATCCTACTTGCTTAGCAAGTTCGGGATCCAGGGAAGCAAAAAGATTGATAATAAAGTATACAGAGACCCACATAAAATCTATTGCGAGTCCTGCAATAGCAAAAGAAAAGGAAATAAGAATAAGAGCAATAACTAATTTAGGAATTTGGTTCTCAATCGTCATCACAGTCCTTGGATCTATTTTTGCTCGCACCATAATAGCAAAACCAATAACAACGAAAATAATAACAAATAGGAGATAGGCAATATTTCTGAAAGCAAGCCAAAGCTTGGTTGTTGCAGCAAGCTGACTGAACCCATTTGATGCATCAACTTTTTTGACAACACCAAAATTAGAGGCCATATATTGGACATAATCTGCTGTATGAAACGGACTAGTATAGAGCATGGTAATGCCCTGAGCTTCCATGCCTAGAATTCCTCCACCAATAGTGTCAGCATAACCAAAAGTTCCTTTTTTGGGATTATATGTAAGACATTTGTGTGTTGGAGACATATAGTCAACTCCGCCCACAATACATGTTGCCGAAGATATAAGGCCAAAGAAGATCCCCTGGGTAAGCATTGTTATATTTACAGGAGCATTGTTATCTGTTCTCATGAGTGTAGAGATAGGTGATGTTTGAGCATGAGCAAAAGGAGTTAAAAGTCCTGATGAAAAAAGAAGAAGAAAAAAAGCAAATACTATACGGGCAGGAAATTTCATGCTAATTCTATAGTGGAGAATTTTGGAAGGAAAGTCAAGCTTTGCAAGCGTAAAGTAGAAGTTAGGAATTAAGGGAGAGGTTTGATTCAAAGTGATTTAGTATGGTCGATACGTTTTTGGCAAAGCCAGGTGCAGTCTTGTCCCTGGCGGAGAGAGGGGGATTCGAACCCCCGATAACCTTTCGGCTATACGAGCTTTCCAAGCCCGCGCAATCGACCACTATGCGACCTCTCCAAGTCTGTTTATTATAGCTGAAACCTTTTTAGAAGCCAATCTCCTTCTTCTTTCTTCGAGCGAATATTGTGAGTCGAGAAGTATGTTTTTTAGTCAAATTAAGATTCTGAAACAAGTTCAAGATGACGATTTAGGGTTCTTATCAGCTCTCTTGCCTCATTCCATACCTTTTTATCCCCAGAATAGGTGAGGCGTTTTTCTACTTCTTCCAGAGGTAGCCATTCTACTTCTTCCATTTCTGCATCATGATTGGCAATATCCCCTTTGACATAGTCCATGAGAAAGTAGAAAACGGTTTTGTGTCTTTTTTCACCCTGGAATTCATACCAATACGTAATAGGGGAAAGGGTCTTTAAAATTTTTCCGGTAACACCCGTTTCTTCTTCTACTTCACGGAGTGCTGCTTCTTCTCTTGTCTCATTTTCTATCTTATCTGCAACATGACCTTTCGGAAAAACCCACCCATGGTGTCCCGAATGCT
>CAZRBN010000014.1:20572-22430 GCA_964598355.1 uncultured Gammaproteobacteria bacterium | reverse complement strand
GATAACCGCTGAAAGCATCTAAGTGGGAAGCAGGCCTCAAGATAAGATTTCATGTGCGCAAGCACGAAGACCCCTAGCAGATCACTAGGTTGATAGGCTGGCAGTGGAAGCACAGTAATGTGTTGAGCTTACCAGTACTAATGGTCAACGAGTAAGACTATAAAGTAATCATATCATTCCGTAGTTTGCAAGAACTTGGGTGATTCTTCTCTTCCTTGTCAAAGCGCTCACTAACGTGAGGATAAGCAAATAGACAAATAATCCAATAATTAAATTATTGGAAAGCACTTTAACAATTTGGGTAATTTTAATGGTTTTGTGTTGAAGCTTCGGTCTCTGAAGCGTAGTGGCACCACCTCTTCCCTTTCCGAACAGAGAAGTGAAACACTTCAGCGTTGACGATACTTGGGGTTCGCCCCCGGGACAATAGATCGAGGCCGGGACTTGAACACAAAACTAACCATGTTATTAGTTCATGGTTAATAGTTCACAGTAAAATAAAAGGAATCTTCCAGAAATGGAGGATTTTTTTTATGTCTGCTGTAGAAAGAAATGTTAGATTGCAAGAAATGTCAGTAGAGCATTTTTCTTTTTATCTAACTTACTCGTGAACCTGCTCCAACGGCTTGCTGCCTAACTGTGGATTGCTAGGGAAAGGCTTTTCTGATATACTTCAGGTACTTCTCATGAAAGGTATTGTAGATATTTATGACAACAGGTGCTAAATCAATGGCCGAGCTAATGGCCAAACATACAACTTCTCTGCAAACACTGCAAAAAGGTCAGATTGTAAAGGGAAAGATTACCAAACTTACTTCTTCTGAAATTACTATGGATGTAAATGCAAAGACTGAAGCTGTTGTCATGGAAAAAGATAGACGTCTTCTCAAGCAGCTTCTTCACTCAATTAAAGAAGGAGACACTGTTGAGGCAACTGTTATTTATCCAGAATCTGAAATGGGATATCCAGTTGTTTCTCTGAGACGCTTTATTGATGAGCAGATGTGGGTAGCATTAGAGAGTATGCAGAAAAGTGGAGATAAAATGGATGTGTTGGTTACTGAGGCAACAAAAGGTGGATTTTTGGTTGAATCTGACAATGGTATTTCAGGCTTTTTGCCAAATTCTCATGTCTCTTCTGCAAAGCAGAATGCTTCAGAGTTGGTAGGACAGAAAATTAAAGCAAGTATTGTTGAGCTTTCACGAGAGAATAGAAAAGTTGTTTTCTCGCAAAAAGGGGTTTTATCTATAGATGACTTTAAAGTCATTATGGATAGATACAAAGCCGGGACAAAAGTAAAAGGTTTGGTAAGTGGTATTACTTCATTCGGTCTTTTTGTCTCCCTTCCATTTGGCCAAAAGGATGGAGAAGAACAATACGTAGATGGTCTTATTCATATTTCAGAAGTAAGCTGGGAAAAAGTAGAAGACCTTTCTGAGCGCTTTGTTATGGGCGACGAAATAGAGGCTGTTGTGATAGGTTCGGACAAGGATTCCAAAAGAATTGATTTATCTCTCAAGAGACTTACAGCAGACCCATTTCAAGAAGTTTTGCAAGCATTTCCAGTTGATAAAAAAATATCAGGTGTTGTTACTGATGTAACAGATCAGGGAGTGACATTAGATTTGGGACAAATAGGAGACATCATTGTTGAAGGAATGATTAAGAAAGATAAAATTCCACCAACAACAACATATGAAGTCGGTGAAACAGTGAAAGCAACAGTTACTCAGTTAGATGTAAAAAGACGAAGAGTCATGTTAACCCCAGTTCTTCTTGAAAAACCTCTGATGTACAGGTAAACCCTATTCCTAAATTGTTATTTTTGAGAACTACGAAAGCTTTCATTGACTTTTT
>CAZRBN010000014.1:0-20562 GCA_964598355.1 uncultured Gammaproteobacteria bacterium | reverse complement strand
AGGCTATAATTATAGGACTTTATGGTACGAGAATTTATTACTGCTGAGCAGTATTTTGCAAGATTATCCGGTAGAACTCGTTTTACTGAGAAGCCAACTCCAAAAAGGCCCGACTGGTCTGTTATGCCATCCAATATCAGGAATATCAGGGAAGTAGTGCATGAAGATGGAAGGCCTACGTTTGAAATCCGTATTGCTCCTGAAAAAGGGAAAGGATTATTTCCTGTTAGCAGTGTGGGGTATAGTCATGCAGAGACGCAATACGAGATGCCTGCTGAAGCAGCAAATGAAAAAGAGAGAATTATTGCAGAGAGAGTAGCAAATTTGGAAGCGGATTACCAGGTGGCCATGAAAGTTTGGAATGAGGGAGGAAAAGTAGGAGCAATACCCACCCGTACTCTTTTTTTTGAAAGTCAATTAGTACGTGTTGTTCCAGAGGAAGTAAAAAGAGTACATGATACAGATGGGAATGAAGGCATTGTCGTTCCTTCAGGAGAAACTTCTTATTTTGATTATGTAGCAACAAGAGGTTTGAATCAAACGCAATACTCACACAAGGATATGGCGCTTCCATTATCAATGTGTGGTGTCTTACTAGCAAAAGATGCTGAAGGAAAAGACTATATGATCTACACTGTGCGAACCACGAAAAATGAATCATATGCAGGTTTCTTCCACGTTGTTGGTGGCATGATGAATAGACCTGAAGGTTCACTTGGAAGTCCAAGTCTTTCATGGTTACAAGAATTAAGAGAAGAAGCCGGGCTAAGACCTGAGGACATAGGCCTAGAAAATATAGATGGTATTACGGGTTTTGTAAATGATACTCACTGGCCACATCCAGAGATAACTCATATGGCGACATTGCCTGGTCAATTAGAGACACACTTTGAGAAAGAAGGCGTGAGAATAAGACCTCTTAGAAAAACAGATAAAGAAGTAACCCTTCGCGCAATCCCTTGGACGCCAGAACATCTGCGTGCATTAGTTATTGGGGAAAAAATTGAAGGTGGGGATCAGGATCTTCGTCCATGGGTTCCATCAGGAATTGCAAATGTACTTCTTTCTGGCAAAGTTGCATTTGGAGAAGCTTGGTATAAAGAAACCCTACAAGAATATACTGCACGCATTGGCATACTCAATAAAGCTGTATAAGTAAACCTTCTTTTATCGTTCAACTGGCTCTCCATGCTCAATCGTAGTATACTAGGAACACAATAAGTTCATAAAGTTCGTAATGTTGATAAAGCTTATAAAGCATTCCTTTTTAGAACTTTATAACTTTCTACAGTATAACTATACAAACTAATTTATGCCAAAACAACAAATATCATTCGTCTGTCAGGAATGCGGATACGATTCTCCTCAGTGGTTGGGAAAATGTCCGGAATGTGGGAATTGGAATACCTTTAAAGAATTCAAAACTCAAAATGCAAAAGTCAAAAATGGACAAGGTACTTTATCTAGAATAGGTTCTAGAGAAGTTCCCAAACCGGAGCCACTTCGGCAGGTTTCCTTGTCTCCAAAAGATAGGACAAGCAGTGGTTTTACGGAAATGGATACAGTGCTTGGTGGAGGCATTGTAGCAGGCTCTGCAACACTTTTGGCAGGAGATCCGGGGATTGGGAAGAGTACTCTATTGCTACAACTATGTCTAAATTTGGCAAATGGCAAATGGGATATGGATAATGGTCAGGATGCTGGAGAGAAGAAATCTCCCATAGCCCGTACTGTTCTTTATGTCTCTGGAGAAGAGTCAAAAGATCAAGTGGCTATGAGAGCGATGCGTCTTTTGGCTAATCAAGATCTTCCTGAAAATTTACTGCTCCTTTCACTCACAGATGTAGACCAAATCGTCCAAATTATTGAAGAGACCAAGCCTGATTTTGTGGTTATTGATTCTATTCAAACAGTTGAGTCAGAAAGTGCAGGAGGATTATCGGGTTCGGTAAGCCAAATTAGGTATGCTACAAGTAGTTTTATCCGTGTTGCAAAGACTCTCAATATTCCTGTTGTTTTGGTAGGTCATGTCACGAAGGAAGGCATGGTTGCAGGGCCTATGGTGCTTTCCCATATGGTCGACGTTGTGTTATTTTTGGAAGGAGAAAAACTTACCAAGACACGTATCCTTCGCAGTCTCAAAAACCGTTTTGGACCAGTGGATGAAGTAGGCATTTTCCTCATGGAAGGGGAGGGGATGGTTGAGGTAAGAAATCCGGAGCAGATATTTCTATCTTCAGAGCAACAGAATGTGCCAGGATCGGTACTTGTGGTTATTATGGAAGGCACACGGCCGTTTCTTATAGAAATTCAAGCACTGGTTGTCTATTCAAAATTTCCAATGCCGAGGCGAGTAGCAAGTGGTATAGACAATAGGCGTTTGGAACTTTTATTGGCAGTATTGCAAAAGCATGCAAAGTTGCCTTTGGAAAATTGCGATGTCTTCGTAAATATTGCAGGTGGCATCAAAGTGCAGGATCCTGCTGTTGATTTAGGAGTCTGTCTGGCAGTGTATTCATCACTTAAGAATAAAGCTCTTGGAAAAACAGTGGGCATTGCAGAGGTAGGACTTTTAGGAGAATTAAGAAAGGTTTCTATGCTTGAGAAACGATTGAGGGAGGCGAATAAATTGGGCTTTAAAACCGTTATCACTGCTCAGGAGAATAAAACACTTATGGATGTTTTGACTGGACTTGGGTATACTGCAGGAGGTAAACAGTGGAAAATGGAAGATGAAAGACACTTTAAAATACCGAATGAGGAAGAATAGAGTAAGGTAAAATGTAAAATCGATAAACCAAAATCTAAGGTACTGATATACTTTTATCTTTCAATTTTGACTTTTTCATTTTGAATTGATGTTATGGACAAAAAGAAACAAGACGAACAAGTAACTAAAATAGAGACAGTTATTGCAGCAGCTACCAAACCTCAAGCTGTGCCTTCTCATGTTGTGGGAAATTTGGCAGACGAAATTGCCAAGACACTTATTAAGCGTCTTCCCAATATGTTTGCCGGAAAAGGCAAAAACAAAAAAAAATCGATTAAAGGCAAATCATCTTCTAGACGAAAAGAAGCGGAAGGAGCAGTCTTCCTAGACAAATCGGCAATTATTGACGGGCGCATCTTTGACGTCATCGAAACAGGTATTTTAAATGGATATGTTGTTATCCCAGAGTTTATACTTCTCGAACTAAAACATATTGCTGATAGTCAGGACATGGTAAAGCGAGAAAGGGGACGACGTGGGCTTGAAGCACTGGAATTGGTTAAAAAAAGTAAACGAGTGAAGATGATAACAATCAGCGGTAATGAAAGGACCGATAAGGTAAAAGAAGTTGATGAAAAGTTAATTGCACTTTCTAAATTTTATAAGGGTCGTCTCATTACTTGTGACTACAATTTAGAGAAGAAGGCAAGTGTTGGAGGGGTTACGGCAGTGAATGTGCATGAGTTGGCAAATAGATTAAAGATCCAAGCAGTCCCAGGAGAGTCTCTTCATATAAAAGTACAACATATTGGAAAAGAGCCAACACAAGGGGTAGGGTATTTGGATGATGGGACAATGATTGTTGTGGAACAGGGAAGCTTGGATATTGATGCATTTGTGAATGTTGTGGTAAGTCGTGTTATCCAAACCTCTTCAGGAAGAATTCTCTTTGCAAAGAAAATCTAATCCTTGCTATAAGAATTTATCACTCATTATACTAAAGACATGCATCGTTATTCATTGAGTGTCATAGCATCAGTTATTGTACTCATCTTTTCTCTTAGTACTACATTTTTTTTAGGCTATCTTGCAGAGTTGCGGTTTAATAGTATTCGTGAAGAACAATTTGAAAAAACAGCAGAGGCGATACAACAAAATACTCTACTTCGTCTCACTGCATATAAAAGCGTACTATATGGCATGAGAGGGCTATTTGCAAGCATACAAGTAAATGGCAGTATATTTCATGCGTATACACTCTCTCTTGATCTGACAAAAAATTTCCCAGGACTTGGAGGAGTTGGATTTATTCGCGAAATCTCTGCTGCTGAAGTACCTCTTCTCACAGAGCGAATGAAATCAGAAGGTATATCAAGCTTTACCGTTCATCCGATTGGAAACAGTGAAGTAGTAGCTCCGGTTCTCTATACAACTCCCGACGATCCGAAAAACCCTGTTTTGGGATTGAATATTCTTTCTGATGCAGTGCGTGCAAACACACTCCTATTAGCAAAGAGAAGTGGCGATATTGCTATCACAAGTGTCCCGTATTGGCTTAGTGATACTTCTTCAAACAATAAAGCGTCTTTTATTGTATACATTCCTCTATATAAAAATGGTCAAAAAATAGACACCCCTGCTACACGTGAAGCAGCAATTCTTGGATATGTATTCGTTCCTACACGTATCAGCGAACTTTTGGGAGGTTTACTAACTGGTGAAAACAAAGATTTACGGGTTATTTTGCGTGATGCAGATACAGGGTCAATTTCTCAAAGTACGTTTTTTGACAATAAGCCAAAGGAAGCAGGTGGGAAGTATACTAAAAATTTACCGATTACATTTGGGAGTAAGCAGTGGATCTTAGAGGTGCATAGTACAAAAGTGTATGATATGCATGTAGTAGGCAAATTCGTATTTTTCTTTGTTGTCTTAGGAGGTAGTATTTGTAGTGTACTCTTATTTATGTTTCTTTATTTTCTTTCACAAGGGAGAAAACAAGCATTACTGTTAGCACAAAAAATGACCCAAGAGCTTCGAGAGGACAAACACCGTCTTGAGGAAGCAATGACCAAAGATGAATTCCTTTCGATGGCAGCCCATGAGCTTCGTACGCCACTTGGGACGATTCGTTGGCGTCTTGAAACAATGCTTACTGAAAAGATGCCACCTCATATTCATTCTAAAACGAAACAGAACTATCAAAACATCTTACAACTGATTCATTTAGTTAATAATTTATTGGATGTATCTCGTATTAATCAAGGAAAAGTAAAACAGACTCCGGATATGGTGGACGGGGGAACATTTATTGAAAATATCGTAAAAACTATGAACGACGTAGCCAAAAATAAAGATGTTCACATACTATTTCGTAAACCAAAGGAGGCAATTCCTCTTATTATTGACCAGAATCTTTTGGAGGAAGTTATAGTCAATTTGCTATCAAATGCAGTTAAATACAACAAACCTAACGGAAGAGTGGTTGTCACAGCTCAGAAAGAAAAAGGAAGGTTTCTTTTAATTGTTGAGGATACAGGTATAGGCATACCAAAGAAAGATCAGAAAACAATTTTTAGCAAATTCAAAAGAGGAAGCAATATTGACCCCAATGCATATGAAGGAACAGGATTAGGACTATTTGTGGTGAAATCATATGTAGAAGGATGGCATGGTAGCATTCATTTGGAAAGTCAGGAAGGAAAGGGAACGATAATTACCATTGATTTGCCTATTCTGAGAGGATACAATAAAAGCTGATATGAAAACACTGCTTGTTGTTGAAGATACGAAAGAATACCGTGAGCTGCTTCAAGAGAGGCTTACCAAGGAGGGATATACAGTTTTAGCAGCTGCAAATGGGAAAGAGGGATTGGAAATTGTTTTGAAAGACAATGTTGATCTCATCCTTCTTGATTTACTCATGCCACAAATTGATGGAGTAGATTTTTATTATCGAATGACTCATGTGTTAAAAAAACATATTCCCATAATTGTGCTCACCAATTTGACAACAGCAACAGGATACGGTGGGGATGTGAAAGAGGTTCTTATTAAAGCAGAAGTTTCTTTAGATGAGGTTACACAGAAGGTCAAGGCATACATAGGAGTTTAGTAGTTCCTCATAAGCAGTAAACAAATAAAGCCAGTATTTCCAACATGTCACACTAAACGACAGACTTACCAACTGGCAAACATTAAAAAACATTTTTCTCGCTCCTCAAATGGGTAAGGTGAAGTATCCACAGGAAAAGATTGATCAGTGAAACAATAATAAAAAGAACTGCTTTATCCCAGCCTAATGTATACCCAAGCGATAGTTCAAAGAATACAGAAAGTAGAAGCAATGTTTCAAACCACAAAGAGAAAAACCTTCTTATAAAAAGAATTACTCTTTCTTGAAGAGGTTTTCCTTGTACTGTTTTGGCAACTCCAAGCAAGTATCCACCTAATTCAACAGCGTGGATTTCTGATTCATGGTATGTCGATGGTTCGTATCCTTCTGCCATTATTTGGATATCATAACCTTGAGATGGTAATGTCTTGAAGAAAAAGTCACCATCTTTACTGGTATGTGTATGAGAAAGCACTGTTTCGTTATGTCCATTGATTAAGTAGACTTCTGCAAGAGCAAGCCCTTCTCCTGTTTCTTTATCAAATATACGTCCTTTAATTGTTGTGCCTAATTGTTTTTGTACTGAAATAATCTTTGTATAGTGGACAAAGTAAGCAATAAGGTAACGAAGAGGAATATGGATTCTATTACTAAATGAGAAAAGCGTTAAGAAAACAAGAATAATCATAGCAACGATAGCATTAAGCTCGAAAAACCGTACAGAATAGGAAAGATTTTGAACATAGGTTTTGGTGTCAGCAAAAAAGTCGTTGATGATATTCAGGTAGTATCGAGCTGTTGTTATGACGTTGAATGGTTCGGGTATGAGGAGTATCATTGGATAATTCTCTCCTATATTTTGGCCAAGGGTAAAGAGAACATCTTTTTCTTTATATCCTACTGCTGTAATGTGTATCTGATATTTTCCCTGGGGAAGAGCAAATATATCCTCTCCATCAAGATTCGTGTAGCTTGGGTTTTTGATAGGGAATAACTGCGGGGGGAGTGGTTCATAAGTGTTTGTCCGGAAATTAAAGTAGGAAATAAAAATTTGTGCTCTCTCTATTGGTTGGTGATTATCTTTTCTATAGACACGAAGCGGTTGAGAGACAGTCATATCTGCTATTTTGTCTTCAACAATATTTCCTTTCTCATCATAAATCCTCGCAAATTCCTCATAACTTCCTGGGAGGGAAGGGGTCTTAAGGCGTCCTTCATAAACTCCTGGTTGGGTTTCAATAAGGTCGGTTATTTGTATATTGGGTTCTTCTGTTTGAGTACTGGTGATACCTAAGACGTGGGTATCTCTGATAACAGCTTGAACTCTTTTGATTGTTCCTGCTTTTGTTACTTGAAAGCGGAAATTATAGCTGACACTTTGCGGGACAACCAGCATTGGGTTGGATGGTTCTTGAGGTATGGAAGACGGTATTGTGGTATCAGTATTTTGTGGCTTAGGAACAAACAGAACAACATCTGAGCTAATAAAACTTATACTATCTTTATTGACAATTGGTTTTTCAGAAGGAAGTGCTGTGGTGAAATTAAAGATTTCTGATGTCTTTGTATTGCCCGAAGCATCAACAGCTGTCATCTGTAAATAGTAGGTTGTATTTGCTCGAAGGTTATCAAGAAAAATATCTTGTTCTCGGGAAAAGGATGATTTGGAAAGTGTTTGAGTAAGCTGTGTGGGAGAGGTTCCATAGGCAACAGTTACTTGTGCAGGAGAAGATGTTTGGGAAAGCAAATGAATCGAGTTATCAAGAACAGATCGGTAAGAGAGATTGGTAAAAGAGAGGGTGGAGGATTGTCTCGTCAAAGGTACTGAAGGTGTTGGCACGACAGTTGGTGTGGGGGTTGGAGTAGGGGTGGCAGGGGGATTCAGTTGGTATGTAACAGAAGTGGATTGATCTGGTGTAGTCAAATTAGGAGTGATGAGGCGTACCCTCACAGGAAAGTTTACTGGTGAGGTTCCCGTATAAGAGCTACTGATGGCAAGCTTAAAAGTAACAGATTGGCTTGTTGTTTGTGCCGGAAAAGTAGGAATAGTCCAGGTGATTTTCTGATTTACCAGATCAACAACAGGAGATGCTCCATACGCCATACCACCACTGCCTACGACATAACTCATTCCATCGACAGAAGATGTGGATGTCCCTTGTACTGTCCCTCTGTCCCATTGTGCTTGAATTTTGAGTTGGTCCGCGTAATACAAACGGGATCCATAAGTAATGATATAGGTAACAATACCATTATTGTGAAAGGTTCCTGTAGCATCGGAAGAAATAGTCACCGGGAAATCTGATGTATGAGGGACAACCGTCCCGCTAACAGTAACTGATTGTGTATCTGCAAATACTAGTTGTAAGGGTAAGCTGTGTAGTGTTAGAAAAAAGAAAATGCCAATGCACGCAATGATACTAATCCTTTTCATGCTTTAAGCATAGCATATCAAGAGTACGAACGTCTAAAAAATCGACCAAGACCATACATTTTTTGCTATGATTATATTATGAAATGGATAGCAATAGGACTTCTTCTTATCGTTGTTACAGGAGTAGGCATATGGGTATTTCTACCTGGTAAAAGTGTCCTATCACCACAGGATAAAACGGAAGCTCTCCACGTATTACTTGGACGAGACTCTCATGCAGATACAAGTGACACACAGGTATCATGGGCTACCCATAAGAACCAATACCTACAGTTTGTCTATCCTTCAGATGCAAAAATATATACCGAAGATAATACGCGAGCAATGAAAATGACCACTATTTTGGATAGTTTTTCCTTTAGTAGTCTTGAGGATCATGTGACTGCTGTAGTACAGGTGATCCAATTTACTGGACTCCTTGCTGAATATCCTGCAGTTAATTTGCGACTTTCTCAGTCCCAGATGTATATGGCTACGTCTTCTGGCAATCAAACAGTACAATTTATCAAAAAAGACGACAGTATCGAAAAATCAATATTTTTCAAAAAAAATACTATTATAATTAGTATTGCTGTTACAGGGTATTCTATGCAAAAAGTAGACAATATGTACTCAAGAGTTGTTTCTTCGCTGAAAATGTTTTAGGAGATATTTTATTCCCAAACCCCCTAATAATACCAGAGCCACCGTGATGGGAATAAGAGGCAGACTGCCTTGGGAGAAAAAGAGTATTGTTTTTGTTATCGTCTGTTGGGGTTTCCCAAAGTGGAGAGAAATAGTTGCTATGTACATTCCAGGCCAAAGAAATTGTCCAAGTGTTTTGGGTAATACATAATAACGTCTGATACTTTGAGGAAGGGTAGGAGCAGAGGCTTCATTGATGATTCCTTTTGCAATAAGGATATGAGAAGCGTTATATAGTTGCAAAAGGCCGTATGGTGTAAGATCCGTATCTCCTGTGTTATTAAATCGGAAATAAAATGTATTAGGAAAATCTATGATATCTCTTTGTAGATCAAACTCCAGAAGATTTGCATGTTCATATTCCTTTCCTGTATTCGTTCTGACAAAAAGAAGGCTTCCTAACGTACCTTGAACATGTACTTGTTGTGTCCCTTTTTCTTTCTGCTCATTAATATGGGCAAGAATCGTTGCATAATGGCCACCGGGAGTTAGTCTATTGTTATCAATGAAAATTTTAATGCTGTTTGTTTCTCCGGGATCAAGGATAAGTGACGTGTTACTAAAATGTATCCAAGACGAGAGACCATATTGATAGTTTTGTGCATCTTTTGGATCCAAAAAAGATAATGTATATCTATCTTCCAATACGGTAAAATTCTGTGCTTCAAAGGTAAGTTCGATTGTTTGGGAAGAGGTATTTTTATAAAAGAGTTCGGCTTGCGGTTGATCTGTTGCTAGGTCAAGACGCGTAATGGAAGGCATAACCGAAATTTGTTGTCCTGCTTGTGACGCGTTAGCAAAGGTAACATTGGGGATGAAGAATAAGAGGCTAAGTGCTATTGCTATGAAAAAGGAATTCATACATCTTTCGGAATTTCTATGAGGGAAACACTTATCTGTTTTGTTGTTTTTTGACTTCGTGTGTAATATACCATGTAAGACTGCCTCGAAGAAGAAGACCTACTAAAAGTAGTACTCCAAAGGTACCTAACACAAGTGTGTACGGGAATACCCAGAAGGTTGTTGTTGCTTCTAATGGGACATCTCTTTTCCCATTATCATAGACAACAAGTGCGGATGCTGTATATTTGCCTATGCGGAAACGAGTAAGCTGATTCCAATTAATCACCAAATGGGTCATGATGTGTCCATTCTTATCTACTTTGGGAGATCCATCTTCCAGTACTGTCTCTTTGACAAAAAATCCATCTAACCAATTTGTTTCATATGTTCTTGTACTGCCTGGTAAAATAATTCCTCCTTCTTTATTCATAGACAGGACTGCATTATCATTTCCAGCAAGGCGAATGAAAATATTTCCTGAGGGTTTTATATGTACATTCCCGGTATTTTGTAGTTGTACTTTGAAAGTAACAGGCAGATATTCATTAAAGAAAGAAGTAGGAGTAAAAGAGACGAGTCTCAATTCGGATTTTGCATCAGGAGATGCTACATTTAAAAGAACTGGTAAGACAATTTGGCCAATAAGTTTTGCTCCTGGTCCATTTTGTCCACTATTTGTTTTACTTGGACCAATACGAAGAGCGTAGTAGTAGCCAAAAGCTGCGGTTTTTGGAACCGTGATAGTAAAGGGAACATCAACCCATTCTTTGGGTTTGGCTGTTGGAGTAGCCGTATCAAAACTTATCCATGAAGTAAATGTATCATTTGGTTGTGGAGCAACAGGAATCACTTCACCATTTCGTGCATGAGGGTCAAGTTTATCAACAACAATAGAAAGAACAATAGGATCGTTAGTATTATTTCGAACTCTAAATTTTTGTTTCAATACATCTCCCGGATTCGCCATGAGGTCTAAGAAGGTTGGACTTATGGTAAGATTAAACCCTGGTTGTGATTGAGCAAATGCTGTTGCTTGCAGAATGGAGAAAGATAGAAGTACTATTCCGACAAGAAATATGGCTATTCGTTTCATATGCTTAATCATATACACAATTACCAATTTTTTCAAAGGGGAAAATAGGTGAGGGGAACATATTCCTGTATAACGAAAGGCGGTAGGTTATCATCTCTTCAAAAACAAGGTATTTAGAATTGTCCTGCTGCGGTAATGGTAACAGTATCTGTATAATCACTTGCTGGTTTGGTTGTTGTAGATGCTTCTGCTGAAAAAGTAAGTGTTGCAGTATTTGCATTAGCAGGTCCTGTATTGGACGCTATTTTTTCAAATTGAGTGCTATCCAAAGATCCAACAGATGGGCTAGATGTATTGTATTCTGTTGCAATAGTTGGTGCTCCACTTCCAGCTGCCACAGCCAAGCCGTATCCCGCTGCGCCAGTTAAATTGTGTACATTTCCAGCACCTGATGCAAATGCTCCACTGGATATAGTTGTATCGCTTGTTGTTGCAGAAGTAAGTGTACTATTTGCATTGGCATTTTTTGTCCAAGCTGTCCAGCCATTTGCAGCATTGGTTGTGACAGTAAGAGTAATACCTGCTGCTGATGCAGGAGCGCCAGATGTTGGGAGTGTCCCTATGGCAGCAGTGTTACCACTAAGAGATAACGTAAAGCTTGCTGGCACAGTTGCCGTTACAGTAATTTGATCATTTGAAATAACCGATGAAGCATAATTTACAAGTTCATTAGAGAGGAGCGTACCACCGCTATTATTCACCTGTATTGTTCCAACCAAGCTATTTGCTGCTGCGGTTGGGGTAGTTAACGTACTAGTACCAGTAAAATGGAGACAATACGTTGTGCCAGTATTGAGCGCTTGATCTATTGTTACAATAAAGGTAACGGTTCCATTACTAACAGTTGAAGTTGTTGCTATCCCAGGGAATGCACTGGTCCCTACAGGAATATTTGCAGCTGTTGTGTCCCATGTCCAGTTAGCAGCAGTTTGGTTAACTCCGAAGTGTGTTGTATCAGCAGTCCCTGGTGTACCACTCACTGGGAACGTAATTTGTAACTGTCTTACAGTTGTTTCATTTGCTGTTGGGTTGAAACAGACAGAACCTCCTGTTGCCGTATTTATTTTCACTCTATCAAGACGCAAGTAGCCTTTTGCAGCTGCATCTACAGTTGCTGGTAATAAAAATGGTTCCAGGAGGCCAGCAGCAATAGCAAAAGTGAGGAGGATATGTGAAAGTTGTTTTCTATATAACTTTATTACGGGCAGTAATCTCATAGAATAAGCATTGCACACAAATTATTTAGTTGTCAATAGGGTTGTTGTATACTACTTAAATATAGGGACTAAAATACAGAAGTGGCAATGACAGTAAGTATGTCTGTATAATCACTCGCTACTTTTGCATTAACACTTGCTTTCGCTTGCAGCTCGAATGTCCCAGTTCCGGTTGTCACTGATGCTCCAGTTGAATCAAAGACAGCATTCTTATTTGCATTATTAATAATCCCAACATTGTTTCCTGTTCCATTGTAGGGGGAAAGTGCTTCCATTGGTCCTCCGGAAGATTGTCCGACAGCTGTAGTACGCAAACCGTACCCTTCGGAGGTAACAGACAAATCATTACTTACGGCAGTAATACTGTAGCTTGTACCAGAAGATAATAGACCATTATTGCTGTCATATGCGTAGATAGTTACTCCACCAACACCATTTGTACTTACAGTTGTTGTAATAGTTGAGGTGGAGTTTTTTACTGTCCCAGGGTCGAGATTAGGGAAAGTAAGGGCATTGCTATTGAGAGAGAAAGAGACTGTTGGATTTGCTGTTGAGACAGTCGTGCTTGGCCCAAAAGCAGACTGTGTATATGCTCCTTGCCGTGCAGATACACTAATTGTGTAGCCTGTTCCAGGTGTGAGTCCAATAACAGTAAATCCGCTTGCTCCCCATGTAGTATTTGTTTGCCAAACAGGAGATACTCCCAAAGTGTTATCAGCCTGTATATACTGGGTTCCGCTGCTGACTACTTTGATTGCATAGACTGTATCGCTTGGGTTATTAGAGGTATTCAGAGTGACACTTAATTTATTATAGTAAAGATTACTATTATTTGAGACAGTGGGTGATCCAGGAACATTTGTAGTTAGTAGGTAGGTGAGGCCTGGTTGGTTTGTATACGTTGTGGAGTTGAGGCTTGTTCCATCAACTTGTCCACTATTTCCAAAAAGTGAGTAGGTTGTTGAAGTATCTCCACTTATTCCGCCTGACCCAAATTCATAGGATTTTATTTCATAGGTAGTACTTTGTGGACCAGCTTGTTGTGGAGCAACAAGAATAAACAAATATCCAAGTAATCCAAGAAACAAATAAAAGGGAAGGAGTAAAACTATGCTGGATCGAAAAGTGATAACTTTAGAAACAATATTACTCATTACGATATGTTTGGATATATTAATAATTTTCATTTATTACTCTTTCTAGAGCTTTGGTCAGAACTAAAATTTTCTTCTTCCCTTCGCTCGTGTCACCTCTCCATATATGTATTGCATACTACTTACTAACAGCAACATATCCTAGATTGGTAAATAGAATGCTGTCAGACGGAATAGTGGATGTAAGTATGAAAAAGTACAAACCTGTGTGATATTGCGCCTATTAGCAATCACCTGCATAAGAGTTTCATTAAATGATAACTCAGGAGTACTAGTGGTGAGAAGAGTCTTAAATGTCACTTTTATATCTGTCTCATCAGGAGAGAGAATATTAATAGACCCTAAGGAAAGAGCTTTAATAAAATCTCGTGCAACGGAGGGACTTATGTGTACAGAAAGTGTGTCATATGATGTATTAATAATTGAGACAGTGGTGAAAAGAGTATAGCGTTCTTGAGCAAAATAGCGAAAAAAAGCTGCAGCATGGAGATGCTTTGGATTAGCTCTATCTACAAAAGCAACAAAAACATCGGGTGCTAAAAAAACTTTCTTATTCATAGTCTGGTTGGGGTCCTGCCACTTGTAAAATTTGCAGTGCTCAAAGCGAAGTCTCTCCTTGCGGAATCGAATTCTCTTGCTCTTCTGCTAGAACTTCACTCGTATTACCCCTTATTCAATTTTTATCTAAGTTAGACTTGCTCCCTTGCCATTAAGTTGGAGAAAGGGATCGGATGTGCTAAATTCATTTTCTTTCTGTTGTTTAGCATGAATGATGATACTTTGCTGACGAGGAGCAATAGTTAGGATTGTATGGAGCTTTTGTACTTCGCTTTCTTTTATTCGGACATTGCCACCTATTTTTACCGCCTGTAATTTTCCTTCTCTAATATAGCGGCGAATAGTAAGGGGATGCACTTTAAAAATAAAAGCAACTTGTTTGACTGATAAAAAATTATCCATTACATTAATGCAAAATTTAAAAATCAAAAAGCAAAATTGTAATACAAAATTGATAATTATTCTTTATATTTTTGACTTTTTCATTTTGATTTATGACTTATTATCTCCATATTTTTCACACTTTTGCAATATGCAATTGTATGCAATTGTATGCAATCATATACAAGTTTGTGAAAACGTTGACAGCTTACTTGAGGCTAAATCATACTACATATAGCGCGCGTATAGGCGCGCATATGCGTTTTCTAAGAGTATGAAAAAATCTGCCCAAAAAAAAATAAAAAATAATGCAACACACAGCATACAGAATACGAATTCTTCCCGGAAAAACTTATTAGAGTTTTTTCTTCTTGTTCCATGTTTCATGTTGCTTATTGCATATGGCTTCTTGCATACGGATAGAGTGGAGGCAGCAGCTGGTGTGAATAGGACCATTAACTTCCAGGGAAGAGTTGTTAACAAAACAGGTGGAACGAATGTTACCGATGGTACGTACACTTTCACTTTCAAAATCTATGACAGTGCAAGTGCAGGGAATCTTTTATGGGGTAGTGCAGGAGGGGAGTCTCAGTCTCTCACTGTGACCAATGGTATCTTCCAAGCAGCAATTGGGTCAGTGAGAAGTTTTGCAACAGATAGCTTAGATTTTAATCAAGACAATCTATGGCTTGAAATTTCTTTTAACGGCGAAACATTTGGATCAAGAGTGAGACTTGCATCGGTTCCCTATGCATTGTCTGCAGAAAAGGTAAGCGGACTAACAGTGACTCAGACAACTGGGACTTTAACAATTGCCAACGGAAAAACATTTACTGCCAATAGTTCGTTAACGCTTACTGGTATAGACAGCAAAACCTTGACTGTGAATGGCTCAACAACGCTTGCTGATAATGTTGTCACTTTTGGAGGAGGGGAGATCCTCACATTGACTGCAAATAAAAATGTGAGTTTTGCTGATGCATTTACTACATCAGGTGCAGGTCCTGCAACGCTTACAGCAACAAGCGATGGATTTACTTTACAGGATGGTTTGACCAGTGGGGTTGCAAGGACGCTTACAGTAACAGGTGCTGATATTACTCTAGGATCAACCATTAAGCCAACAGCATCGGGAGGTTTGGCGCTTGATACAAATGGAGCAGCATCATTCACCATTGGTGCATCTGCAAATGCAATAACCATCGGCAACAATTCGGGAATTAACAATACTGCGCTGACTCTGACAACTGGTGGGTCTGGAAATATTACTTTGGGAAGTAATACAGGGACAGGGAATGTTGTTATTGCTCCAAACGCTGGAGGAAAAGCAGCACTTATTGTCATTGATCAGGGAGTAGGAGATTTATTTACTGCCTCTGCATCCGGTTCAACAAAGTTTCAAGTCACGAATGGAGGATCTATAAATATTGCTGGAGCACAGACTTCGGACATTGATACTATTACAGCCCAAACATTAAAAATAGGTGCAAGTACTCAAAATAGTCTCACTGTAGGAAGAAGCGGAGCAGCGACTACTATCAATGGATCAGGGCTTACCATTGGGCCAACATCTTGGACGGCAACACCAACTATCTCCGGTCTTATTACTGCAACACTTGGTGTATCAGTTGCATCAGGACAATCCTACACAGGAGCTGGCGCTGTGACTGTCTCATCTGCAGCGAATACAACTTTGACAATTGATTCAGGAACAACAGGTGCTCTTAATATCGGTACCGGTGCAAATGGAAAGACAATTACCATTGGAAATTCGACAGCAAATACTGCGCTGACACTGACAACTGGAGGTACAGGGGTAATTACCTTAGGCAGTAACACTGGTGTAGGCAATATCCTTATTCAGCCAAATGCAGGAGCACAAGCAGCACTTGTTATTAACAAGCAAGTTAGTACGGGAGATCTTTTTACTGCCTCAGCATCTGGTACCACGAGGTTTAGGATTACCAATACTGGTGGTATCCTTTTTCAGGGAGATACACTGGGATCTATTGGCAGTGGCTCATCAGGAAACGGGAGTAATGCTGTTGTAAATGCTTTGGGAGATCAGGGAAGTTTGGTGCCTAATGCAGGATTTGAATCAATCATTTCTAATAGTCTTGCTGATGGCTGGTTCCCTGCTGCAACGACCTCTGCTGGCATTTTTTCTCGTGACACATCAACGCCTGCAAAAGGAAGCGCATCACTTCTTGCAACTATCACAAATGGTACTGCAGCAGTGTATTCTACTTGTATTCCTGTCTCTGGTGCTGTTGGACAGTACACGCTGAATTATTATGGAAAAGCAAGTAATACAAAAATGTCTCTTGCTAGTTGGATTGATGGATACACATCCAAAGCAAATTGTCAGGCAGATACATCACCTACCTTATCACTAGTGAAGTCTAGTGCTTTAACCACATCATGGGCTCTCTATGGAAGTGGTACTACTGCAGTATCTACTTTTGGTAGTACGGCAACGTGGGCTCGTGTCCACTTTCTCTTTTCTTGTACATCAGCATGTACCAGTATAACAGGAGAATTAGACGGTGTAAGGTTTACCGAGCAAAGTACTGGGCAAGGCCTTGACTATGCAGAAAATTACCCAAGTGACTCACAAAACCCTGCACAAGCTGGTGATGTTGTTGCACTTAAGCCAGGAGGCCCAGTTGCGACTGTTGTTCCTGCAACTAATCAAATGGATGTTGTTGGCGTTGTGTCAACGAACCCAGGAGAAGTGTTGGATGATGGATCAATGTCTGGTCAGAAAGTGCCAATTGCTCTTGCTGGACGTATTCCTACCAAGGTCTCAACAGAGAACGGAGAAATTCATATAGGTGATTATTTAACTTCATCTGATATCCCTGGTGTTGCGGTAAAAGCGCTGAATGCTGGTCAAGTTATTGGTGTGGCAATGGAAAATTATACAGGATCTGATCCATCTACGATTGGGAAAGTGGTTATGTTTGTTAAAAATACATATTACGACGGAGCAAGTGGGTTATTTGGCGTTGGTGGAGGTATTGGTCAGATCATTGGAAAACCCATTCCCTCTTTTGTCCAAACAAATCCATCTTCCAGTACACAATCCAGTACACAACAGTATCAAGCAACTCCTTCAGCAGTTCTTGGAAGTAGTCAAATTTCTTTTGAAAACCTCACTATAAATGGATTGGCAACAATATCAGGGACACTTCGAGTGAAGACCAATGGACTTTTTGAAGGCATCCTGACAGTCCTGGATACTCTTACAACACATAATGTGATTGTTAACGGTGTATCTGATTTCTTTGACACAGTTATTTTCCATAAGAGCGTACAATTTGTCAGTACTCCAATATTCTCTAAGGATACAGCAGGCTTTGCTGTTATTCACAAAGGGGCAAGTACTATTGATGTCATCTTTGGTAAAGAATATACCCAGACACCAATTATCCAAGCATCTTTGACAACATCTGCGGATACATCTCATGCAACTACCAGCGCACAAGAACTTTTTCAGGAAAATTATAAGTATGTAATAACCAATCAGTCTCCAAAAGGCTTTAGTGTATTTCTTAACAAAGATGAGACTGCTGATGTGCATTTCTCTTGGACAGCTATTGTAGTTGATAAGCCAAATGTATTTGAAAGTTTTCCAAAGGAGAATATTTTAGGAGTTCAGGCGGCTTCACCTTCAACTCAATTACGGCCAACACTAAATGTAATACATTCGCAAAGTGCAAGTAGCTCAGGGCATTAAGAAATGACGTTATTGGTTCACAGTTCATGGTGCATAGAAATTTGCTATGAACCATGAACAATTAACTATGAACGAGTATGAGAGGAGGTGAAATGAAGTGATAATACATCTTTTTGTCAGCATGGTAAAAGAAGATTACCGAGTGCTGAAGGAGTATATAAGAAGCATATCAGTATTGTATCTATCAGATGTTGTCTAAGGGATAGAGGGCTAGGTGTTTGGAATACTATTGAAGCCTCACATCTACACTTTTCACGCCAGGCAGGGCCTCTGTGAATAGGCCTAGCCCTGTCTCTAAGACAAGCGATTGTACGGTGA
Organism: uncultured Gammaproteobacteria bacterium; assembly: GCA_964598355.1. GTDB lineage: Bacteria > Patescibacteriota > Microgenomatia > Levybacterales > UBA12049 > DASQJJ01. The sequence goes on along the minus strand of CAZRBN010000014.1, from coordinate 2,316 downwards.
TATATATCAGAACATTGCCGTATAGTCGCGCCCGCCATTGGCGGGGGAATAAACGGGAGGGTATTGTCTGAAAGAATATTTTCTACGTTGTTTTGTCATGGAAAAAAGAAAATTAGTAATTCGCAATTAACAGGTGTCATATGTTGAGAACTTTTCAAAGGTGGGGTTGACAATTACTTTAAGAATATCCCATACTGATTTTATGGTCGAAGAAAAAAGTACAACATCTTTTTTTACTATAAGAAACTTCTTTATATGCGTATCAGCAGTTATTTTGGTAGGAGCTATTGTAGCAGCAGCATACTTTTATATGCAGTATTACCAAACACAACAATTATTGAAAAACCCAACCCTTGCTGCTCAGCAACAAACAAAAGAGTTACTTAATAGACTAGGTATGTTAATTGATCTTCCAAAAAATGAAACACCAACAATTGCGACCGTGAGTGATGTGAGTAAGTTAAAAGATCAGCCATTTTTTGTAAAAGCACAAAATGGAGATAAAGTAATTATTTACACCAATGCGAAAAAGGCAATTTTATATAGACCATCAGAAAATAAAATTATGGAGGTGGCACCAGTAAATATAGGCAATAGTGTAAGTGTAACCCCAAGTGTTTCTCCTATCCCCACAAAGAAGCCTACTCCAACAAAGTAGTATTTAGTATCTTGTATTCCTTATACTTTTCACTCTCTGTCAAAACTTTCCAACTGCAGCAAATGAGTGGTTCATTCAGATGTTAATACCTCTTATATAAGTCTTGTTGTATAATGGCAAAACTGGAAATAGCATTGAAGGCTCAAATATTCTTGACTCTATACGTTAGTACATCGATATGAATAGAAAATTAAGTAAAAAAAAGAAAAAATTACGTGTGGCCATTTTTCATTTGGCGTTTCTGTACTCTGGAGGAGGGGAGAGGTTGGTATTAGAAGAAGCATTAGGCCTGCGCAAATTAGGACACACAGTCGATGTCTATTCACCCATTATTGACCCGAAAAATTGTTTTCCAGAGCTTCTCAAAAAAGTAAAGATACAAAGGCTTATTCCAAAGCTTCCGTTATGGATACCAGATGTTGAGCTTATCTCAATTCTGTTAGGTTGTGTCGTAACTCCTTTTTTCTTCTGGAAATTCAGAGACTATGACGTCTATTTTGGAGCAAATCAACCAGGTCCTTGGATAGCATATCTTTTATCCAGAATCAATAAAAAGCCTTATGCAGTCTATTTGTCTCAGCCGACACGGCTTATTCATCCTCGGTTTATTGATCAGAAGACAGGCCTAAAAATAGTAGATGGAATGACAATTCTGAATATTGTGAATTTCTTTTTCAAGCCACTGATCAACCTTGCTGATGTTGCCAGCATTACCGGCACGTCTCTTGTGTTTGCTGATGGAACATACATGAAGGGAGTTTTGGAAGAAGTATACGATATTAAGACCGTAAATGCTCCAGCATCTACCCACCTTCATCCAAAAGTAACAGAGGCAGGAATAACAAGAAGATTCAAAGGTTTTATCACAATAGGAAGACAGAAAATACCAAAGCCTTTTTTGCTGTTGACCAATCGACATTTTCCTCAGAAAAAATTTGAGTATGCAATGGAGGCTCTTAGGCTTCTTAATCCGTTTCCGGTTTCTCTTGTGATTTCCGGCAAAGATACCACATATACTCGTTATCTTAAGAAAATAGCAGACAGTAATGTGTATTTTGTTGGGCTGACGAATGAAAAAGATTTAGCCAAGCTCTATAAAGAAGCAGTTGTTTATGTCTATCCATCACCTGAAGAAGATTTTGGTATGGGAATTATTGAGGCAATGAGTTATGGAACGCCCACTGTTGCCTGGAATAATGCAGGTCCAACAGGCATTGTTACTCATGGAGTGGATGGATTGCTGGCTCGTCCTTTCAATGTTGTGGATTTTGCAGACAATGTGAGAATGGTATTAACAAGTAAGCAGCTGTATAAAAACATAGTCCGTGGTGCATACAAAACAGTTGAGAAGCGTTTTTCTTTTGTTTCCCACAACAGAGTCTTAGAAGGATATTTGTTTCGTTTTGTGGGGTTGTATGACTCTACATTTTCTCCAACAAAAAAGGGATAAGAAAGCCTGCCCAACTTTCTTACCCCATTTCAGTTGATGAAGCAAGTAAGGAATTTGGCACATGAAATTAGTTGTCATGTCAAACCAAATCAACTACTTTGGCCTCATCAATTTTCCTTGACAGGACAACTTCTATTTGCTACTTTTGAGCTGCATTTAGTTTTTTTCCTGCCTAAAGGACTATATGTTTTTCAAGGGCATTGCTTCT
>CAZRBN010000013.1:4953-23583 GCA_964598355.1 uncultured Gammaproteobacteria bacterium | reverse complement strand
TCCAGCTAGAGAATCCGCTCAAGGAAAAAATTTTACTATTGTTGCCAGCCGTTGGACAGTCCTTGCAGAAGATGATAACGAGGCAATAGAAGCACTTAAGCCATGGCGAGGACTCAGAGCTCCAAGCCGAAATATAGCAACTGACCCAGAAGTATTGCAAAAAGAAGCAGATGCATTACCGAAAGAAGAAATACTAGCAAGATATACACGAGTAAAGAATGCGGATGACTATATTGCTGCATATGCCCCGCTTATTACTGATATGCATGCTGATATTGTTGTTATCCAAACAACTGGAGTGGATCAAGAAAAAATTATAACAACGCTTGGAGAAAATGTTATTCCACAATTAAGACAGATGGCCTGAAGGTACTTGAGATTTTTCCAAGTACACTTTACCAAAAGGTCGGTTTTTTAAAGAAAGTATTCTTACTAATTTTTCATCTCCCCTGTGGTATGGTGGCCTTGTTGTGAAAGTAGGACTGCAAATCAATAGATTCACTTGGCCAGGTCAACCCGAGACGATTCGTGAGACATTGAGAAATCTCGCGACAACTGCAGATGATGCAGGGTTTTACAGTATGTGGGTTATGGATCATTTTTTTCAAATTATGCATATTGGAAAGCCTGAAGAACCCATGCTTGAAGGGTATACCACACTTGGTTTTCTTGCAGCCATGACAAGAAAAGTAAAACTTGGCACATTAGTAACAGGAGTTATTTACCGAAATCCCGCACTCCTTGTTAAAATTGTTACAACACTTGATGTGTTAAGCCATGGTCGTGCCTATTTAGGAATCGGTGCTGCATGGAATGAAGAAGAATCCCGCTCTCTTGGATTTGATTTTCCACCATTGAAAGAAAGGTTTGAAATGTTGGAAGAAGCGTTGCAAATTGCATTACACATGTGGGAAGGCGATGAAGAACCATATAATGGCAAGCATTTTCATTTAGAAAGACCATTGAATAGTCCTCAGCCGATAACTCAGCCTCATCCCCCAATTCTTATTGGAGGAGGGGGAGAAAAGAAAACACTTCGTCTGGTAGCGCAATATGGAGATGCATGTAATCTTTTTGCACGCTTGGGTCCTGAAGAATTGGTCAGCAAGCTCGATATTCTCAAAGAGCATTGCAGTGAAGTTGGAAGAAATTATGATGAAATAGAAAAAACAGTTCTCAATCAGGTGATGGAAAATTTTGATCCGCAGGAAGTTATTGATGAATGCAGTCAGTTACGGGAGTTGGGATTTGATCATGTTATTTTTGGCATACAACATGTAGAGGATATAGCCCCGCTGCATATTTTTGAAGAAAAGATTATCCCGGAAGTAGCAAAATTATAGGAGAGAATTTTTTGGTAAAAATTGGGTGGAAAGCAGACATAGAACAATACCAACCAGATGAATTACTGGAGTATGCTATTGTCGCAGAACAATCTGGTTTTGACATCTATTGATGTCAGTGATCATTTCCATCCTTGGTCAGAAGCTGGACACTGTGCCTTTACGTGGACATGGCTCGGGGCAGCAGTAGGATAAACGGAAAAAATGTTTTACCAAAAGTAAAGAGAGAATGAAGGCTATGCAAATCCCATTGCAGTATACTTTTCGGGAGTTATGGTAATAATAACTCTGTCTTCTTTATGCTCAGGATCAGCTGGATACGGTTTTTTCCCTATGTAACGTTGACTTAAATTATCTATTACTATATGCGCTCCTTCTGTCGAAATTGTCGCAATCCCTGTAACTTGAATATATTGATATGAATTATCTTTGTTGACAATAACAAACGTTACATGTGGATTGCGGAGAATGTTTGTATACTTTGCCCTCTCTGTTGTTGTACTTACCCGAAAGGTATTGTTCACAAATTCATACCATACAACAGACATTTGTATAGTGTTGTCGTGGCGCAATGTACCCAACACCATAAAATGAGGTTGTTGCAAAAACTCTTGTATCTCTTCAGGGAATTGCATACAAACTATGGACGTTATGTTTCATCCACTAAGTTTTTTCTGATTTCTTCACGGAGTTGTGGAGTATCCTTTTCTCCATGAGTTGAAACGGCATGCTCGGTAGCTGTTTTTACTACCTCGTCCTCTTTACCACTAATAGTAAGTGTGCATCCAACAACATTTGGTATCTTTCGACAATCAGCAACCTTTCTTGTATCTGCCATAATTCTCCTTTCATTTTGTATATAACCTTTCTATATAAAACAATGATGATAAGAGAGTAAGGAATTTTTTTCCAAAACTGGAGGAAAAGATTTAGTAACTGAATCGAAAAATATGTTTTCTACCAAAAATGGGTATAGCTCCTGGTGTCCTATACGTTGATTGTTCTGCAAGAGGTTGATTTGTCCGTGAAACAGTAAAGCTTGTCCCGTCAGTATTGAGTACAGATGCCTGTGCTAGGGTAATATCATCTGCTCGGCTCATGGCAATAGGCGTAGCAGCAACTTGTGCAAGGGTGAGTGATTGGCCATTTTTAGTTGCTGTTGCCTTGGTAATGGAGACTGTGCCGAAGTCATCAAGCGGTAACATCTGACGAAGTCCTGTTGGTGCTTCTTCAATCCATTCTGCAGAAGAAAAAGATGAACTGTATGGAAATGTAACTGAATTGCTTTCTCCTGTTGTGTTATTTTTTATTGCAATGTTCCATGAATCATTCTCTGTGTTATGTAATGAAACGGTCATTACGTCTCCTTGATGGACAGAAATAGTAAAGGGTTGAGAAAAATCCGGCAACCCTTCATAAAATGCACTATAGCTGACTTGACCGAAGTGGTTAACTGTTGCCATGGTACCTGCTTGAATAAGGTCATCTGTTGTAACTCCACCGATTCCTACCCACGTTGCATCTGCTCCTTGCGTGTTTGTAGAGTTAATTTTGGGGACAGTCCATGTCCCACTTACGCCAGTAAACATGCCATTTGTTGCTCTGTATCCAGCCCAATTCAGAGAAGTATCACTTGAGGCAGGTTTGGTGAGTGTGGGTTGAGTTGTCTTTGGCTGGTTGGGTACTTGTGTTGGGTGTATCGTACTGATAAGTACCATGATAAGAGAAAGAAGTCCCGTTATAAAAGCAGTAAAGAGATTCATGTCAGTGTTATAAGAAGTGATTCTTATGTTTTACTGAAAAATAAGCGGATTTTGGTAAGAATTATGAAAAGAAAAGATGAAAAAAAGTAAGAGTTATTTGCCTTTTTCAATTCTTTCCATATTCCCATACAATCATTTCCTAAATTTTGTTTTGGGACAGTAGTGTGAATATATGCAGATTGCATCAACAGACGATTTATTTCAAAGTGAGCTCCAAAAGCTGTATAGTGTTGAAAACCAAATTATCAATGTGTTACCAAAATTAGTTAAGAATGCACAGTCAGATGAGTTACGACAACTGCTTTCTGATCATTTGAAAGAAACAAAAAATCAAGCAAAAAGGCTTGAAGATATAGGGGCGGAAATCGATATCTCTTTTGATGGAAAACAAGATATGGGAATAAAAGGAATCTTAGAAGAAGGACAAACGACTCTTAAGGAAGTGAGTAACCCGTTGCTAAAAGATACTGTTATCATTTCTGGCAGTGAAAAGGTTGAGCATTACGAAATGGCTGCGTACGATGCAGGCATAGCACTTGCTAAAAAATTGGGGATGGATGAAGTTGCCGAGACATTAGAAGAGAGCTATAACGAAGAAAAGAAATCAGCAGATCTTCTGAAGGGAATGATAGAGGGCGGGATGGCTGAATTTGCAGAAAAAGTGAAAGCTGCTGTTCTCTAAATAGATTTTTTCAATGAATAAAACTGTGTACGAAATTCACTACATGTGAGTAATGAGCATAGATAATAAGACCAGTTGCTACCAAAAGACCTGGGAAAATAATATATTTTTCGATAAGTCCTCCTGTTTTGATTCTTAAGAATTGTATTGGTGGAATACCAAATTTCAGAGGAATAGGGAAAAGCCACGGAACCCCTTCTTTAGTAAATGTATCCATAACTAAGTGAGATACAAAGCCTAGCATAAATGCCCACCACACAATGTGTATATCAACAAGCAAACTATGACTCATCAGTTGTAAGATATATTTTGCCAAAAATCCAAAAAGAAAAATTCCTAATAAAGAATGAGAAATATACCTATGTCCACCTAAGAATGGTGTAATAAAACGGCTATATACTGTGCCTCCTGGTAATTTATGCCACAAATCTGCTGTTGGTTGATCTATATCAGGTGTTAGTCCACCAATAAGATTGGCTGCAAAAGCAACAAGCCCTGTTGCCAAACTCATGTGTGATAGTGGTAACGTTGCAACAGTATAGGTGAGTGCAGTAAATGCTGCTAAGTCATGTGTCCGGCCAGTCATAGTCCTAGTGTAGCAAAGAAAGATGAGTTTTTTGGGGAGAAAAGAGGATATCAGATTGCCTTCCTGAAAAGAACGTAAGACTTTGTTATAATTACAGATATGAAGATTGCAGTTATTTTAGGAAGTATCCGAAAAGTACGAAGAGGGGAAAGAGTTGCGAAATGGTTGATGCCCCAGCTGGAAAAAATGGAAGGTGTTACTTTTGAGCTTCTTGACCTGCGTGATTATCCTCTTCCATTTTATGCTGAAGATACTTCTCCAGATAGTTTAGAAAATGGATATTCTAGTGAGGTTGCCACCAAATGGGCAGCAAAAATTGGAAAAGCTGATGCTTTTATCTTGATTACCTCTGAGTATAACCATGGACCAACAGCAGTACTCAAGAATGCCCTTGATTATGTTTATAATGAGTGGAATAAAAAGCCAGTGGCTTTTGTCAGTTATGCTACAGGTGCTGCAGCAGGAATTCGCGCTGTTGAACAGTTAAGAAATATTACTGTTGAGTTAGAAATGGCTCCAATGCAAGCAGCAGTTCATATAGGAAATGTGTTAGATACGATTGATGAAAATGGTAATTTACTCAAAGGCCATTATAACGAAAGATTAGGTGTTATTATTGAGCAGTTATTGTGGTGGGCTGAAGCGCTTAAAACTGCAAGAGAAAAAAAGACTGTTTCGTGATGGTGATGGTTCACAGTTCGCGATGTTATGTTCATAACGTCATATTGTTATAAAGTTCTATGAACTTAAAACCTAAATATATATAAGTAAAACCTCAAACGTAAAAAGAATTAAACGTTACTAATGTTATAAACGTATTGTTAATTCCTAATCTTTTTTATTACTCCTCCACAATATCCCGTCCTTTCCTAAATCTTACTATTTTTTTCGTGTAACTTTTCCTTCATAGAGCAGAATAGAGGTGTGATAAGAAATGAGGACTCTTCAAGACATGTTGATGAAAGTGGGCAAAGAAATATAGAATATAATTCTGCATTACAAACAGGAGGTACAGCAAGAATGAATAATCTTGTACAATTTGATATACGGATCAACCAAGAAAAACTTGCAAGAGAAGAGCATTCTACGAAATCTGTAGCAGGGTTCTTGGCAACACTGACTTCCGTCATTGGAGGAGGACTAGCTTTTGCAGAAAGCGTGCGTGACCCTTCTTCTTTTACTCAAACAGAAGTTTTATTATTGTGGACAATGGCTGCAACAATAGCATATGCATACAGATTAGTTGAAAGAAACAAGGCAAACAGAGCAAAAATCAATCGTTCAATCTATGAAGCAGCAAGGCGAGAGACTATGCAGCAGATAGCCCATGACGAGATGTTTGAAAAACTTCCAAGAAATCCTGAGTGAAATTTGCTTATCAGAAATAATTGAGTAGATTTTTGCACAAAAGACTTTTTTCAGGTAAACTGCTGCTGTGAGAGTTTTTGTTGGAATACAACTTTCCAAAGAGTTACAAGAAAAAATAGGAGAATGGCAGGAAAAGTATAAAAACATATATCCTCCTGAAGGAATTCGGTGGACTGATAAAAAGAATCTGCATGTCACACTTCTTCCACCATGGGAAGAAAAAAATGTAGAGGAGTTAATAAAAAAACTGCAAGAGAAACCACTCCCTCTTTCTTCTTTTACCCTTGTTTTTACTACAATACTTTTTATGCCACCTAGAAAATCAAAATATATATGGGCAAGAGGAGAGACTCCAGAATCGCTTTTGAAATTACGAGACAACATAGCCAAACTGGTGGGGAGAGAGGTAGAAAAAAGACCATTTACCGTACATGCAACAATTGCCAGACTTAACAAAGATGCACAAGTAACTCCTGTTATTGATGAGATAGATTCGCATATGCTGGTTGACTCTTTTGCTCTTTTTCAATCACAACGTTTATCTGTAGGTGCTGATTATAAAGTACTTGCTACATTTCCTCTTTAGTCTTACTTACTTCTGTCATTCTTTTCGCTAGGTCTTTGCAATACTTGAGGTAGTATACATCTATGAGCAGTACTGGACTTGATACTTTTGATACAACAATTCAAAAAACAAATGCGTTGCTGAGAGAAATAGAAATAGCTCTCGGATGGGAAGGAAAAAGACGAGAATCATACGACGCCTTGCGTGGTGTACTCCAAACCCTTCGTGACAGATTGACAGTTGAGGAAGTAGCTCATTTTTCAGCTCAACTTCCTATGCTTGTGAGAGGAATATTTTATGAAGAATGGGATCCAACACATCTGCCAATCAAAATGGATAAAGAACAATTCCTGCAAAAAATAGTAGAAAGAGGAGCTTTAGAAGATATGGATGAGGAAGACATAGAAAAAATAGTCAGGGTTATCCTGCAGGCAGTAAAATCATATGTAAATGAAGGTGAAATTGAAGATGTAAAGGAAATACTTCCAAAAGATATTGCCTCACTTATGTAACATCCCTTTCTAGCTGCTACTCTTTTCTATTTCATTTCTTATACATTTTTATCTCAATTCCCCTGTAACAGAGATAATGATAGAGGTGTTGATAGGTTATATGTAGAAAGGAGGTGAAGATGTATGTATTGGGCAACAGGAATTTTAGGATTATTATTTGCTATAGCACCATTTATCTTAGGATACAGTAATAATACTGCTGCGCTTTGGGCAAGTCTCCTTATTGGTGGAGCAACGATTGTTGTTTCATGGATAGAAGGAGCACGACGAGATAGAGAGAGATGGGAATATTGGACAGCTATTGTGTTGGGAGTTGTTGCAGTTATTGCTCCCTTTCTGTTTGGGTATAACAGGTCTCCTTCAGCACTATGGTCAAGTGTTGTTGCGGGAATTTTGATAGCAGTTTTTGCAGGTTCCAGGCTATTTACGACAAGAAAAGCCTAAGAGGGATTCAGGTAGATAAGGAGATGGATATATATGAATAGACCACTACTGTATACAATACTTATTATTCTTTTAATAGTGGTTGTGTGGCTTGTTTTGGTTAACCAAAGAAGTACTTCGAGGCAACCGGCGACAACAGGCATTACACCAACAACAGCAGGTACATCATTAACACCGTCGCCAACAGAAATAACAGTAACGCCATCGATAACAATAAGTCCGACAGTAACGTCAATGCCAACGAGGCATGTTACTGTATCTCCAACAACAAGAGGATACTAATATATGACTAAGACAGATAAGACAGACCAAAAAATAGACGCTCCTGTGTCTGAAAATATTGGAAATCCCAATAATATTCATGATGATGGATGGGAAAAAAGAGCTTGGGAGGACACAGAAGACATTGAGAGAGACAAAGGAGAAAATGGAGAACCAGGTGGTGTTGATGTGGGACTTGGGACGCGAGGAGATTTGCCTGACCAACCAAAAGGTAATTTGGATGATGTAGATGCGATAGAGGAATAGTATCTTAATGGAAAAAGATGCGAAGTAGTACTGTGAGAATAAGGCTGACAACAAGAGAAAGACCAATTCCCCATGGTGAAAAAAAGAAGAAAATCATAGGTTACTTTTCTTCTTTATATTGAGTGGATTGTCTCTCTTCTGGTGGTGAAGAATCAACTTGATTTGATGCACCCGGAGCATATCCTACCTGCTCAGAGTAGGACATATCAGAGGTATCTGCTGGTGGATGAGATACGCCTGCATCTTCAATAGTTCCTTGAGTGAGATGACCTGTTGCTTTGATATGCTCATCTTGTCTATCACCATTTTCAGCATAAAACCCACACACAGGGCACTTCCAGTCAGCACTATTCATTCTTTTCCTCCTTTCTCCTAATAGTAATCGTATGCTTCTCATGTCAATGTAGTGCAAGCAGCTCATAAGAGATGTGAAAGAGCAAGGTCTAAGGCATTTCATTTGACCAAAGAGAATACTTGTGCAATGATTATGGTGTTATGGATCAAAACCTATGTCCGTTTTGTCACGCTCCTATTTCTGAAGATTTTTTTTATTGCCCACATTGTGGAAAAAATATAAAAGTATCATTATCTATTAGCAAACAAATTGGCGTATATGCACTAAGTATTTTTTTCCCTCCTTTTGGTCTCTGGCCAGGTGTAAAATATCTTTTTAATAAAGATCAAAAAGTAAAAATAGTAGGTATGATTGCTATAGTGTTAACAATTATTTCTACCATCTTTACCATATGGTTTACAGCCAATTTTATATCACAAGTAAATACAACTCTTAATTCTCAAATGCATCAATATCAAATTTTAGGGAATTGAGTCCGCAATACAGAAAGTATTTATCTTCAGGGAAAAACTTTTCACAGGTTTTATTACATACCATAAAACTGGTAGAAATTTATTTTATACAGGATATTGACAAGATAGTTTTCTTTTGTCATTATTTTATTATGGCAAAGAAAAAAGTTACCAAAAAAGCAACAGCAAAGAGATCAACAACTACTGTTAGAAGAAGTTCTTCTTCAGTAAGCTCTTCACAAAACTTTTTTACAAAACATAAAAATTTAAAATGGTTATTACCTTTACTTGCTCTTCTATTTGTTGTGTTGGTCGTTGTTCATCATTTTATCGATGAGCCATTGGGATCAACGAAAGAAAGTTCTATAAGAGAAAATATCAAGAATATGATAGATAATGATAAAGAGGACAATAAGAATGTAGTTATGCCTGTTAAACCAACCTCAACGTATAATTCAACAATTACTCCTTATGTAACTGTCGCTCCTACCAAAGGGTATTAAAATCTCTACACGGTTCAAATAATAGCTAACTATTTTAGAAAACTTTTCAAATTGAGATACCTGTGATATATCACATAATGATATGGCTGGCTCATATGCACGCAGATTACCTTTTTCCTGTCCCAATTGTGGAGGTCGGGTTGTTGAAGTTGGTTTTAAGGGTAATCAAGGCGAAGTAATGTCTTTGGAAGTTCATTGTAATACATGTAAGTGGGCTGTGGATGATGAAGGCTATGTTAGACATCAGAATTATAGACGTGATTTAAGAAAATTAGATAGTCCATTTCCTCCTTTTCCTTCAAAAGAGAGATAACTATATTCCTTTAGAATGCTGTGGAAAGTTGGATAATTGCTTTACTTGGTACTTCAAACCAATAGGAAGGACCCTTGCTTCCATCTGGTAACTTGGTGTTTACAATAAGAAGTGTTTCGGAAGCCCAGCCTGTTGTTTGATCATAGGTGTTTCCTGTATTTTTTGCAGTAAAAAGAGAAGTGACATTGTAGAAGGATGCATCTGCAGAAAGAGCTTCCCCACTTGCTTTCATCACCAATGCTTCAGTGCCTTGTTGTGTTTTGTGCTCAAGAAAAACATACTTATTATCCGGTGACCAGGTGTTAAAGGGAATGTTAATGCTTTCAGTGTCAGGAAGAGTTGTTGAGTAAATGGTTAGAGGATTAGGGGCTGAGTCTGATGTTGTTGTAATAGTGTAGGTCTTTGTTGTGTTTCTCCCTGTAGTGATCATGGTAAGTGTATGCGTACCATCAGGAGATACTTGTGAGAAAGTGATTGTTTTGGGAAGAGGAGAAATAGTGGCTTCTTGATTTTGGTAATTATTCATAACAGGCAGAGAAAAAGATGAAGATAGTCTAGGTCGATGATTAGGAAAAACTGCGAGAAAAATACCAACAAAAGCTGCTACAGCAAGCAATGAAACTGATTCTAATTCTATTTGATGTCGTGTTGTCATAATTATTGTATTGGATTCTCTTGGATACATTGATGAGATGGTGTAATTTTGTCACAAATAGAAACAGCAGTGCCGAGTGTATTTCCGCTTGGTCCATCAGACCATTCGTAAATGACTTTTGCATCAACACTTCGCATATTCACACATCCATGACTCATCACATGACCAAAATTATCATGCCAATATGCTCCGTGTAGGCCAAAATCCCGATAAAAGTACATCACATACGGGACGTTGGGTAAGTCATATGCATCTGCTCCTTCGCCGCCACTCATACGGGTTGCACGCAGTTTTTCCCAGATATGGAAATTGCCTACAGGTGTCCGTCCCCATTTACCAGATGCAATAAGGGTTGTAAAAATGAGCTTTGAGCCTTGGTATGCATAAAGAGTTTGGGAAGATAAGTCTACATAAATATGTTTTTCTCCTGTTGTTGTCGCTGCTCCCAAAACAGGAGTGACAGCAGATTCAAGATTGGTATCAATTTTTGGTGGAACGACAGTATGCCCACGGAATACTCCTTGGACATTATTTTCAATTTTTAAAGACAAATCTGACTGACAGCTTTTTGAATTTGCACAGGAAGGTTGGGAAGAGTTTGCTTGCAGAAACATTTTTGTCCCGGCAAAAAATACTACAGTCACAAAAAGAAGTAAACTAATTCGTTTGAAATACAAATAAAGTCCTTTTTCCTGTTTTGCTTTTTTAGATAAAGATTTTTTTCGCACTAATATCAGAGTAAAAGGAATATATCTTATTTGCAAGAGGGGAAATAAATAAATTCAATAAGAAGTAAGCAAAAAATATTTAATACTAATTTCTTAACATGATGAATGACGACGGTCTCTGCTCTCTGTTTATGATTCAATTTTTTTAGTGCATTTTCTCTTTGTGCAGATTCTTTATGAGTTGAAAATTTTTTCCAGATGCTTAAGGACAACAGGTCTTTTGGAAGCAGTATATTTTGCTCCTCCTTTTATTTCTCCATTACCAAAGTTTTGGAGGAGATGGTTAATTTAAAAAATTCTTTCTGCCATTGTTATGAATGTGTGTGCAACATCTTCTGGTCTTACGTGGGCAGCGTCTTTTCCACCTGTTGGAAGAACAACCATTGCTCCTGGAGGTGCGTAGAAGTCTTGAGGAAATTGATTATTGCCAACAACAAGCGTTGGTATTCCACGTGCACGACCAATATGGGAAGGGCCACTATCAACGCAGACAAGTATTCCTTTATCTGCCAACTCATCCATAAAAGCTGTAAAAGCACTTAAATTCCAATCTCGTTTAAGTGGAAGGACTACAACTTTTTCTGCGCCAAGTACCTCTCGTGCATGGTTTGCAATTTGCAAAGTTTTTCTTGCTTGATCTGGGTTTATGGGCTGAAAAAGAATAATTGTTCCCACAAGATCTGGCCTTTGTGCTGCAATAAGCGTGAGGATCTGATTCCACCTCTCAAGAGGGTATGATTTATGTTCTTTTTTTCTGTAATTCGTTGCAGTACCAATATGAAAGAGGGCATTGACCGCATCTGGTGCAAAATTTTTTGTATACTCATTCGCCAAAATTCGTGCAGTTGCAGGTGGATGTATGGAGGATTGGGGAAATTCTTGCCAATGGCTTGTATCTATGCCAAGTAGCTCGACCATCACTTGTAGTGCTTGAGACTGGTGGCAAATTTGTTTCCAATCAGACATAGTAATACCGCTGAAAGGTATCTCTCTGTTTCCAAAGGCAGCTTCACGAAGAAGCTGAGCGGTGAGATGTGTCTCTTGGCTCAAATCAACAAGACCATCACGTTCTTGTGTGGTAAACAAAACAGGAAAGCGAGAGTTGAGTGGGGCAAGCATTGCCATGCCAGGAGTACGATGCTGATGGAAAAGCTCTACCAGTTCTCGATGAGTGGGTGCATAGTATGGATAGAATTGAAATGGTATGATGCTATCTGGAATTTGTACATATGTCATGGCATCATCTTTTGCTTTACTAAAAAAAGTTGGTTGAGATGAAAATATAACGACACGTTTTCCTTCTGCTAACAGAATAGGTATAATGCGGGCAGCTTCTGTCGCATCTCCCCAGAAACCATCTCGAGTGATTTCGTACTCACTTTTTCCTGTTTGCTTCTTGTATGTTTTGTCTTTTTCTTTTATAGATCGTCCGTCAAGATAGACACCAATTGTTGAGACTTTTGGGAAAAGCGCTTTATTTGAAGATGCTACTTGTTCGAGGATTCCTAACCGAACAGGGTCATCATCGGTGAGAATATTATATATCTCAGCAATATCAGGTCTAGCAAGGATGTGGGGGTTTGCATGGTATGTATATGGACTACTATCTGTCGGAATGAGAGCTGATGGTATTCTTCGACATCTGGGATAGGGATGATCTTTGGGTAGTGTTTCTACCGCAAGATGGTGAAAGGGAAATGGTGATAAAGGGTCTTCATGAGTCATGGGCTTTTTTCCGCTTTAACGGAGGAACTCGTGAAGCAATAAACGCCACACGCTTCGGGAGGATGTAATTCCCGTATTTTTCTTCTTTTATGAGCGTTGCTATATCCTTTCCAGCAAGGAGTGCTGCAAGAGCCATATCATTTCTCTCTTGTAGATAGTGTTCATATTCTGGAGTGTAGGTGACAGAAATGAGAGCATTTAGTATATGTTCTTTCATTACCCTTGATAGGGGAAGTTGGGCAAAGGCATTTGTGGTATTTTCTTGTGCTGCTTTAAGAATGTGGTCAGAAAGGGTATACAGTATCCCAACGGTCTCTAAAGCGTCTTGGTTTTGATAGGCGTCCATTGCAGTTGATAGGATAAGCTTGGCCCCTCTTGGGATAGTAAACATGCCTGTAGAGAGACCAGGTTCATCATGTGAGGGCGTAAGCATGTCAGGGTAAATAGTACTGATGTGAGGTTCGTCGCGTGATTGATCATTGCTGATATTTGTAATCATTGCAATCATCCCCTCAGAGAGAGCAAGTGCTGTATACACATTTTTCCCGCTTGTTGGAAGAAGATGAGCAAAAGCAACATGAGGTACTACTGGTCTTGATGCAATTGTCTCCGATAGCGCACTGATTGCTGACGCATAGTGTTCTTCAAGTGTTGGGGTGCGTGAAGAGGTAGATTCATTAAAAAGGTGAGTATATGTTTTTGGCAAACCCGCAGCAAAAGAAGAAGTAACTTTTGCGACAGGTGAGTCCACGATGAAAAGTACATGATTATTCGAGTCTCTTGTGGCTTGAAGAATAGAAATTGCTTCTCCCGTATTTCCTTTTGGTTGTAGATTAATGCCGCTTACGTCAAGTCCTTTTGGTTCACGATTATAAAATTCTCCGGAGTGAGGGGGTAAAAAGTAAAGTGATTCTTTTATCCTCATAGGTATCCCTTCTCCTTCAGTTCTGCTGAGGGAAGTAGTAATAACAGAAATATGTGCATTCATGATAACTTTGAACAAGCAATTTACGCATGAATAAAAAGCTTTTTTAGTAGTACAATGCACTGGAAATAAACTTATCAGAAATGCGTCTGAATTTATTAAGATAGTAATGATGGTTATTAAGCGGATTTTGCCGTAGTGATAAGATATTCTTTTTGCTTGTGATTCAGCTTCTTAAGTGCAACTTCTCGTTGTGCAGATTCTTTATGGGTTGAAAATTCTTCCAGATGCCTCAGGACAACAGGTCTTTTGGATGCAGTATATTTTGCTCCCCCTTTTATTTCTCCATTGTGTTGACGAAGTCTTTTTGTCACATTGTTGGTTTTGCCAACATAATAACTTCCATCACTGCACAAAAGCATGTATGTGTAAAAAGCCATACCTCTTTAGTGTAGCAGAAAGAAAAATGTGTGCTATAATCTGGACTATGCCAAAATCGGAAGTAGATTTACATAACCCTCATTTGAAAAAAGCCTTAGATGCAGCCGGAGGTGTTGATGAGTTAGTAACAAGAGGAGAACGGGTCAGAGTGGGGAGAGAGACACCTACTCAACCGGGAATAGCTACACCTTTAGGAGAAGGAAGAGATTTAGCAGGAAAATTAAAGAGCGCAAAGGTAACGCGGAAAGATGCACAAATTGCTGGACAAGCATATGGTAATTATTACGACCTAGCAGAAGCACTCATTAATAAAGAAGCAGAGGATCAAGGGGAAATACCAACTTCGGATAGAAGAGCTAAAGTTACTGAAGGAGCAAGAGTTTTTGATCACGCAATTGAACTAGTGCAAAATTAAGAGCCAGAGCTCGTCGCAGAAGAAAATAATACTCTCCCCATATTCCAGCTACTCATGGGACTACTTAATCAGAAAATTCTAGCTCTTGCTGTACCTATTATTCCCTTTTTATTTTGGCAATACTCGTTGGTCATTTTATTCATGCAAAAGTTGCAGAAAAGTATTATCGATATGGAGTGTATGTCATTCTCTTCTTTTCAGCGATAGAAATGCTTAAGCGTTACTATTTTCGGGTTGTTATTTTTTTAAAATTCTTTATAATTTTTACTATGAATAAGATATTTGTGGATGAAATGATTGCCAATATGAAAAAAGCAGGTATTGTTACCAAAGCAGCTCCGTGGATGGTTGAAGGAATGGGTGAGCGAGAAATGAATGTGCGCTATGTTGGCATACGTCCATTTGATGAATGGCTGGATGTACTTTCAGAAAAAAATAACCTACTGCTGAAGTTTATTATTAGTCGAAGCGAAAGCTCTATAGATATTTTTTTAGCTAACAAGCCTCCATTTCTTTTTATTACCAAAAGAAGATTTGCCACAGGGGACAAATGGGAAACACTTTTAGGAGATGTGAAGAGAAGACTGAGTAAAGATAAAGAAGACGCTGTCCATCACAATGAAAAAGTTGGCAATCTCTATACACTCATACAATCTCATCTTAAGTAATACTTCTTTGTCATGTAGCCACAAATATGCTATAACAGTAAAGCTTGGTTATGGCTATTCCAACTCCTCACATTATCCGGTCCAATAGAGCAAGTATTGCAATTCATATAACACGAGAAGGAGAATTAGTGGTGAAAGCACCGCGCTTTGCTCCAAATTTTCTTATTCATAATTTCTTAAAAGAGAAAGAAGCGTGGATAGAAAGGACCTTGGGAAAGGTAACCACTCGTTTGCCTCAAGTAAAACAATACAAAGAAGGAGAAGAATTTTGGTATTTAGGACAACCAAGAGTGCTCACCTTTTATAATGGAATAGAAATTATTGTAAAAGGGACGCAATTACTTTTCCCAAAGGCTTTGCAATTTAGAATTCAGAAAGAGTTGAGCAATTGGTTGGTTAGACAAGCAAAAGAAACAATTATGCTTCGTCTTGAGATGAAAGCACAGGAAATGTATGCGAGTTTTGGAGAAGTGCGCTTTTCAGATACATCTTCTAAATGGGGGACGTGTTTTCCAGATAATTCATTACAATTTAATTGGCGTCTTATTATGGCACCGCTTATGGTACTTGATTATGTAATCATTCACGAGCTAGCACATACAACGGAAAAAAATCATAGTGACGCCTTTTGGAGAAAAGTAAGACAATATACACCTGCTTACAGACAGCATAGAAAATGGCTTAACGATAATGCATACCTGTTAACAGTATAAGAGGTTCATAGTTCACAGTTTAGAAATTGCTAAATGGTCAGATGGCTATATGGTTTTAGAACATTTTTTCCCTTCACCATCTAACAATGTTCCATTCATCTTAAATCCTAAATCTTTTGAAGTTCTAGGTTTTGTCTCACAGCGTTTTGCAAACTTTTCACCTCTTGTGGGGTTAATGGTCGATACTCTCCAACTTTTACTTTGCCTAAAGAAAGAGGGCCAAAAGAAATACGTTGCAGGTCCGAAAGCTCTATCCCTACTGCATCACACATGCGTCTAATTTGCCTATTTCGTCCCTCATGGAGTGTTACTTCGATAATGGTTTGTTGTTTACTCTCTTGTATAACCCGTACTTCAGCAGGAAGGGTTGGCCCATCATCCAATAGGATTCCATCTCTGAATCTTTCTAGCTGGTTTTGTGTTGGTTTGCCTTCAAGAGTGAGTCTATAGACTTTTGGAACATGATAACGGGGATGAATAAGCTTGTGGGTTAACTCTCCATCGTTAGTAAGCAGAAGTAGTCCATGTGTATCTTTATCCAGTCTTCCAACCGGGTAAATTCTGTAGGGTGTATCAATAAGAGAGGTGACTGTATCTCGAAAAAATTCATCTGAGGTTGTTGAAATAATGCCCATTGGTTTGTTGAGAAGAAAATATACAAACCCAGGTTTTTCTAAAGGTTGGCCATTGATTGTGACAATATCATCAGGACCAACTCTTGCTCCAGATTCGGTAACACGCTTATTATTTATAGTCACCTCATTCGATTTAAGAAATTGTTTAATGGCTCTTCTGGATGCTAAGCCACTGTTTGAGAGAAGTTTATCAAGGCGAGTTGTAGGGTTCATAAGACGTATTATATCAAGTAGCCGTGAGGTTTAACATTCCATGAGGAAGAAATTATTTTTTTTGAATAATATAAATATTTCCTGCTTTATCATCAGAAACATAGAGATTCCCACTTTTATCAAAAATAACATCAACAGGTCTACCTCGTGCATCTGTTGCTCGAGTACTTCGTAAAAAGCCGGTCAAAAAATCGTCAGAGCTTGTAATAGTATTGCTTTGTACTTTGAGATGGACAATAGAATATCCAATAGGAATTGAGCGATTCCATGAACCGTGATAGGCAACCAGCAAGTCCCCCTGCCAATCTTTGGGAAATTGAGAGGAGTTGATGAAGGCAAGACCAAGCGGTGAAGAATGAGCGGGAATTTCATAGATCGGTGCTATAGTATTGAGACAAGGATTACCAGGATTTTTATCAAATATGGTGTCATGGACTTTATTCCCATAACAATTTGGCCATCCATAATTTTGGCCACTTTTTATAATATTTATTTCATCTGGAGGAACAGTATCTCCTAAATAATCACGCCCCATTTCTGTTCCCCAGAGCTCATGCGTTGTTGGGTTGAAGGCAAGAAATGCAGCATTACGAAGTCCAGATGCAAAGACGTGCGGGTTGTCTCCATTGGCATTGGATACAATAACTGTTCCAGACCAAGGAGATACTTCATGACATACGTCACAGGTAGATGCTACACTTACATACAAAATTCCATTGCTGTCAAAGATCAGTGTTCGATTATTGTGGTCGCTATTTTGAGGAAGAGAAAAAAGTACTTTGTCTTTTGTTGCAGAGAGGGTTGCTTCATTCCAATTGTATCGGACAACTTTATCCGTGTCTGCTATAAAGAGTTGATTATTATAAAAAGCAAGGCCATGAACATGATGTTCTCCAGAAATAACAGTAACGATTTTATCTGCAATGCCATTATGTTTCGTATCAGGAAGGGCATAGACGCTATTTCCTTGAGGACTTGATACCAGGAGTGTACCACCGGGACTAAATTCCATATCCCGAGCATTGCTGATACCACCTGCAAAGACGTGAATTGTAAAGCCTGTTGGGAGTTGTAAAGGAAAAGAAGGAGTGAGGCCTTTTGATATATGAGAGGAAGTAGACAAAGTAGGTGTTATTGGTGATTGTGTAAATCTTATATATAGTTTTCGGTTTTGGAATGTAATAAAGAGGAGTCCACCACAGACAATCAGAAGAAGTCCTAGTAATAATTTTTTCATGTTTTTAGTATAGCATGCAGTACAACATCTCCATCTGCTATACTATTTTTATGGTACTCAAAGGGTTGTATACACTCCTTCTTGGTATTTTCCTGACTTTTTTTGTAGGAATCAGTATTACAACATTTTACCCTGAGCTTGTATACCAAACTCCCGCTCCTTGTATGGCTCCATTTCCTAATAAAATAGCGCCAAATCAGCCTTTGATGCAAGGAGAGAATAGAAATTGTGAACGAGCACAAAAAGAAATCGCACAAACAAGGAATACATATGAACAAATTGTTTCCTCTCTTGCGTTGGCAAGTGCAGTGATATTTTTGGTAGTGAGTATGACTATTGTTAGAAAAATTGATGTCTTCTCGTATGGATTTTTATTTGGCACGCTGTTTAGTCTTTTATATAGTATTTTGAGAGGCTTAGGGAGTAATCAAGTACAATTTAAGTTTGTTCTTATTTGTGTTTCCTTAGGAATAGTTATGTGGATTGGTTATATTCGATTTGTCAAAGAAGCTTCAACTAAGAGATAACCTTAATGAAGGATGAGCTATCCAGCTATTACGTTCGGTCTTGACATATTCTCCTTGAAGTAGTGATACTAGATATGGATATGAAAAAATCAATCCATAAAAAAGCGGTAAAGAAGCACGGCAAATATTTTTGTACTACTTCTATCCGCTGGATTGGGTTTATCTTTTTTCTTTCTCTTATTGCATGGGGTAATCTTTTTTACCAAGCATCTTCTTCGTCAAAAGTGTTAGGAATTTCAACAACTATTTACCGTAATTGTTCTTTCTGGGATTTATTCTGTCCTTTGAGAAATTTTTTCTCCCAACCTTCAGCCTCTTTTTCAGGAATTACCAC
>CAZRBN010000013.1:0-4943 GCA_964598355.1 uncultured Gammaproteobacteria bacterium | reverse complement strand
ATTCCATTAGGGGATGGGAAATATACTACCTTTCCGAAAAGAGGATATATATATACTTGTCAGACGACGTTTCCTGAAAAAGGAGGAGCAGGGACAGATGGGGGTTGGATAAGTGGGTCATACTGGGACTTGACGAAAAAAATTGCTGTATTAGGAAATGTGAATTGGCCAAATGCACAAGTCACTATTACAACAGCCTCTGATAAAAGGATTATTTTTGGAAATGGATTGCCTGTTGGGTATACAACCGGTACTTTCCCAATAGCATCCACGGACCCTGCATCTGCCTATGACAGAAACCCCAATAGTATACTTGCCCAACCTATTGCTCTTTCTCTTCCTTTAAATCCACAATTTGCTTCCAGTCCTTCCTGTGTTGGGATGGGCATGATTGGCGTGGCATTAGATGGCGTACCTATTTTTAACGGTCTTGACACTGGGGGACGGGATGCTGTTGCTCATGAAGTCCAGGATTCGTGCAATGGTCACCCTCAGCAGGAGGGGATGTACCACTATCATGGTCCAAGTAGCTGCCTTAAAGAAACAAATCAAAAAAATACATTGGTTGGATATGCCCTGGATGGATATGGTATTTACAGTATTTATGATGCTAATGGCAAAGAATATACCGATGCTAATTTGGATGAGTGCCATGGGATAACTAACGAAGTACTGTGGAATGGAAAAATGCAGCGAGTCTATCATTATGTTATGACTCGTGAATATCCCTATTCAATTGGCTGTTTCAGAGGAAGCAGTGTTGTAAAAGTCCCTACTACACAGAAGCAAGGCCAGGGAATGAACCAAGGTAGACAAGGCCTGCAGATGATGCCTGCTATGCAGGGAAGTGGAATGCCTTTTCCTCCACAAGGAAGACCGCAACAACCTCCTATGATGCCTCCACAACAATACTAATTTCTTAAAAATAGTTTTTTGATATACTCAAGATATGAAACTCTCCAAAGATACACACGAGAAAATGATGTCTGTCTATACTTTACTCTCTCAAGACAGCATTAGTGTGGGCAGTTTTGAGCATATCAATACCATTCTAAAAGGTATCCATCCAGATTTGGACGAAAAGTTGGAGGCTTGCCAGAAAGCTTTGCACGTGGTGGAAAAAGTAATGGAGGCTGATTTTATTACTCTTTCTGCAGAAAACCTGCCTGAAAAAGATGAAAAGCAGAAAAAAAGAAAAAAAGCTCTGCTCTTCTTTATCTCATCCGTTAAAAATTTGCAAAGTGAGATAAAACGTATTGATGCAGAGTTTTCCCAGGGGAATGGATCTTCTCAAAATACCATGTGGCATATGGGACGGATTATTAAATTTGCTAAAGGACCATTTGGTCTCATCACTCTGGCAGCACTTATCGTAGTTGGTGTTATGATTGTCGTAGGTCATAAACCCACCCAGTCAGCTCTCAAAGTGCCTTCATCCCCAACGAAAGCAACAGTACAGGTTATTTATTATCAAGGGAAGCAAATTCCTCTTTCTCAGTTGTATGTTGGTCATGGACCAGACTGTGACAGTCCTCATTATCACGCCATAACAGGAGTCGTAACAGCATTAGATGGGACCAAAATCGCAGATCCTGAAAACTGCGGATTTGGGAAGCTGAAAGAGACACAAGTAGTTACAACGATAGAATAAACAGCAACATAATCCTATAGTCGTATTGACTTTTGTGAAAGGAAATGATATACTCTCAATACAGGCAGATTGATGAAATACATCTGCTTAATAGTAGACCGGTTTAATTGGATAAGTTAAAGATAATACACATTACAAGGTTTTTTCCTCATTCGTATCTTCTTTCCTCTTCTAAATCACTTCTGTTTAAGCAGGTGTATTTCATCAATAACCAAATATATGCATAATCAACGGTTTAGTCCGCATAAAAAATTTAATAACAGACGAAAAATTGTCTCTTTAGGAAATAGAGAGCTTATGGATGCAATCCGTTCTGTTGAGGTTATTAGAAAAGGGAAAGAAGCAGACATTCCTGAAGAGAAGCAGAGTGTTGGTACATTTGCAGACTTTGCTCTTTTGCCACAACTTTTAGAAAATGTTACGTACAAAAATTATTCTATCCCAACACCAGTACAGGCAGGGGCAATTCCTGCAATACTTGATGGACACGATGTGATTGGTATCGCGAACACCGGGACAGGCAAAACAGCTGCCTTTCTTATTCCACTTATTAATAAAGTTTTTCTTAACAAAACACAAAAAGTCCTGATTGTTGCACCGACACGAGAATTAGCGCTGCAAATACATGAAGAATTCAAATCTTTGGCAAAAGGTCTTGGCATGCAAGCAACCCTTTGTATAGGAGGCATGAGTCTTGGAAGACAAAAGGGAGAGCTAAAAATGTCTCCACAATTTGTTATTGGGACCCCAGGTAGAATTAAAGATCTTATTGGAGAGCGTGCATTATTCTTGTCTATATTTCATACGGTTGTCTTAGATGAAGCAGATAGAATGGTTGATATTGGATTTATTAACGATATCAAATACTTTATTTCACTTTTCCCACAAGATAGACAATCGCTTTTCTTCTCAGCAACAATCGATGGAAAAGTACGAGAAATTTTACAACAATTTGTTCATAACCCAGTAACAATTAGTGTCAAACAACAAGCTACAGCAGAGAATATTGAGCAAGATGTTATCCGAGTACCACAAGGGGAAAGAAAATTAGATGTACTGCACAATCTTTTAGCACAAGATGAATTCCAGAAAGTTATTATATTTGGTCGGACCAAATGGGGAATTCAAAGACTTGCTGATGAACTACTTAGACGTGGATTCAGGGCAGGGGCAATTCATGGAAACAAAAATCAAAATCAGAGACAAAGAGTTTTGCAATCATTTAAAAATGGTGAAATAAAAATCCTTCTTGCAACTGATGTTGCATCCCGTGGGCTGGATATTGATAATGTAACTCATGTTATTAATTACGAAATGCCAGCATCAATGGATGATTATATTCATAGGATTGGTAGAACAGGCCGAGCAGATAAAAAAGGTAAAGCACTCACCTTTGTCGAATAACCCTCATTTTCCTCTAGACAAGAATTCTATTTCGTTCTACGCTTAACATAATGGTTCATATTGAATATCGTTTGGAAGAACTGGAGCCAACATGGCAAAAGGTTGTTGCTGTTGCAACGTGGGTGTTCTTGGGGCTTCTTATTCCTGTTGCAGCTTTTGGATATTTTGCTGAAAAAAGTGTTGCTGGTCAACCATTATATCCATTTAAACGAGGTATAGAATCAAGTATTCTTGCTTTGGAATCCCTTACACCGTATGGAAAAACAAACTATCTGCTTGCTTTAGCCGATACCCGAGTGAGCGAAACGTCAACTCTTATTGAAAAAGCAAAAGTTTCAGGAGATTATACAGAAAGTTTGCCTTACAGTGATACAACTCTTGCTGAAATTGTTACCTCTGTTAAGGAAGCAGAGGTTTCTATTCAAAAAATTTCAGACTCGAATAAAAAGAAAGAAGCAGAGCAACATTTAGCTAATTCTATACAAAAATATCAAAATAATCTTCAAAAAATTGTTGTTGTTATTCATCAGAATAACCAATCTTCCACAACATTGCCCTCAATAGGCACATCAGCAACACCAACTCCACCTGCCATCATGACGAGTACCCCAACACCAACCCCATCACAAGGTGATACAACTCAACCAGTAAATACTAGTCAGGACCAATTGACGCAACAAATACAAGAAACCCAAAAAAATTTGCAGTCAATCAAAGATGGATTGAATGTTCCTCTTGATATTTCACCAACACCTAGTCTATCACCCACAGTTTCTCCATCTTCTCCTTCTCATAAAAGGGATAATTCAGAAAATAATGGTAGAGATAACGGAAAACACGAAGATCAATGAAATACGTTATTAAAAAATCAGAAGCATCAGATGTTACAGAACATGACATTTCTGTATTTCACGACTATCAATTTCCTTTTACTACCGCGTCTCTTGGGGTAAGTGAAATTTCTGCTCGTTATCCGCAAAGTGGATTTGATGTTGATGAAGAAGTGGATGCCTATTGGTATGTAGAAAAGGGGGAAGCAAACATTTTTATAGGAGGAAAGCTGCCTTCTGTAACAGAAGGGGATATGATATATATTCCAAAAGGAGAAAAATGGTATATAGATACTCAGTATGTGAAATTGGTTGTGTGTAGTACTCCTCTTTGGAAGTCCACTCAACATAAGCATCTAGAATAAAAATTTTTCAATAGTAATTTCTTGATTTTTCCTTTTTGCATTCTCATACATTTATTATTTCCTACAGTCATAATGAGAACATTATCAGCATATGAAAAACCACGTTTTTAAAACAGCAACAATTTCACTCAGCACTTTCGCAACACTCCTTCTTGCTTTTTCTCCTGCAGCTTTTGCTTGGGAGATAAACTCATTTAAGAACATAGAATGTCCTAATCCAGGCGGAAATAGAATAGCAGACTTTCAAGATGGATGGCATTGGGTTGTAGGGTTTTCTCAAAATATGTGGGGAAAAGATTCAGTGAGTGATATGGGAAATCAAAATTTTATTCAATGTTTTTGTCCAATTCCTCGTGATGGACAACAGTCACTGAAAAAGGGTATTCAGACAGATTGGCGATCTGTAGGAAATATGAGTAGTGATGAGCAACAACAGCTTATCAACAGTGGTTGGCAATTACGCCATGATGGAACAGCTTTTGGTCTTCCAAGCAATGATTTTCTTGCTAAGAATTTTTCTTTTTCTTGTAACATAAAGAATGAAGAAAATGAGTCAAACAACGTTAAAGCAACGAGAATGCAATCAAATACCACACATATTTTTAACAATGTACATAACAGACAAGAGAGTGGAGATAATTCAGTAAGTGAAAGCACTGATGGAGATATAAGCATTACTACAGGAGATGTTTC
>CAZRBN010000012.1:0-23610 GCA_964598355.1 uncultured Gammaproteobacteria bacterium | reverse complement strand
GTCCATACCCACCTAAAGGCTCAGGGACAAATTGAGATAATTTTTGTTTGGTTTGATCAAAGCCTGTCGCAACAAGAGTAATTTTAATAGAATCTGTCATGCTCTCATCAATGGTTGTACCAAAGATAATATTTGCATCAGGATCTGCTGCTTCTGAAATAATCTTTGCCGCTTCATCAACTTCTGACATAGACATATCAGATCCTCCAGTAATATTGAAGAGAACTCCTCGGGCCCCATCCATGGAAATTTCAAGAAGTGGTGAGGAGACAGCTGCTCGTGCTGCTGTCTGCGCTTTATTTTCTCCACTCCCAGTACCAATACCCATAAGAGCACTACCTGCATTGGTCATAATAGAGCGAACATCGGCAAAGTCTACGTTAATCAGACCAGGAAGTGTAATAAGGTCTGAAATACCTTGTACACCTTGGGAGAGGACTGAGTCAGCAACTCGGAATGCTTCAATAAGACTTACTTTTTTGTCTACAACATCCAAAATTCTTTGATTTGGAATAACAATAAGGGTATCTACTTTATCTTTCAGCTGGTCTATACCATCTTCTGCATTTACCATGCGTCGTGTCCCTTCAAATGCAAATGGCTTGGTGACAACAGCAATAGTAAGTGCTCCTAATTCTTTGGCAATTTTTGCAATAACTGGAGCTGCTCCAGTACCGGTACCGCCTCCCATACCTGCTGCCACAAAAACCATGTCAGATCCATGCAGCATGTCTTTGATTTTTTCAAGAGATTCTTCAGCAGCCTGATGACCGATTTCTGGATCTCCTCCACTTCCAAGTCCTTTGGTAAGCTTTTCTCCAATTTGAATTTTTGCAGGAGATGGATTAAGTAAAAGAGCCTGAGCATCTGTGTTGACTGCAATAAAATCGACTCCTTGAATTTGATTATTGGATATCATGGAAGCTAAAGCATTTGTTCCTCCTCCACCGACGCCAACTACGCGGATTTTGGCAAAATTTGAAGTTTGAGGCTTGATGAGCATAGTACTCCGATGCTAGCAGATACCTTTTACTTTTGCAATACCTACTAGGGCTAGTGTGTTGATTTGAACCATACACTATAACTGAAAATATTGGAGAACCGTGAATTCTAGGGAATAAAGGATTTGAAGAATTCGAGGATTTTCTTACCGAATTTTCCGGATGGAAGACCTGGAAATTTAGGAAGACCAAGACTAAATGACATAGAAGATGCAGGAACATCCTTTGCGCCGTACATAAGAAGCCCAACTGCTGTTGAAAATGCAGGGTCTTGTACTTCATCAATAATGCCCTTGAGTCCTGTTGGTACACCAATTCGGACAGGCATAGCAAGTGTTCTCTTTGCTGAGTCAATAATGCCAACTGTTCTGGCTCCTCCGCCTGTTACCACAATTCCTGCAGGTGTTTGCCCTCCCCATCCTGACTTCTTCAGTTCCAATCCCACCATAGTAAAGATTTCATTGAGGCGCGGTCTAATAATTCCTTCAACTAAGGTTTTGTTGGAAACCTTTTTCAATTCCTCAGGTAAATTCAATTGAGTTAAATCCAATTCATCGGAAGGCCGTCTTTCTTCTTCATCAGCTAGTCTTTTTTTGCGAGGACTGGAGAGGAATAATTTTATTTTTTCAGCAGATTCCAGAGAAATGCGAAGACCAATTGCCAAATCATTCGTAATGTGTCTTGCTCCAATAGGCAACACACTTGAATGGGCAACAGCTCCATCAACCCAAATAGAAATATCTGTTGTCCCTGCGCCAATATCAACAAGGACAACCCCTAATTCTTTTTCTGTTTCTGAAAGAACCGCAAGAGAAGAAGCGTAGCCACTAAAGACAACTCCTGATACATCAACACCAACTTCAGATAATGCTTTTTCAAGATTTCGTAAAGAAGTTGTTCCTGCAGAAATAAGGTGTGTCTCTACTTCAAGTCGGACGCCTGTCATGCCAACCGGTGCTTTAATACCCTCCTGACCATCCACAGTATAACTTCTCGGTAAGATATGAACAATTTCCCTGGAAGTAGGAAAAGATACTGCTTTTGCAGCATCAATAACACGAGTCAAATCATTCTCACTTATTTCTCCATCAGGTTGTGATACAGCAACAACTCCACGTGAATTTTGGGATTCTATATGAGACCCACCCATTGAGGCTACAACTTTAGTTGCTGAATACCCAGCCATTCGCTCTGCTGCTTCCAAAGACGTATTAATTGCACGAACAGCTTCCTCGATAGCAACAATTTGTCCTTTTTTAATTCCAGAAGAAAGTGTTTCTGAAACACCAAGGATATGTAAAACATTTTCCTCGTCTACTTTTGCTATAAGGGTAACAATTTTTGCAGTACCAATATCTATTCCAACAGTAATTTTGTTATCAGCCATATCTTAAAAAGTTGCGAATGGTTTTTCAAAGCGAAAATCCAGTTTTTTGAACTGCTTTCCTTCTATTGTAAGTTGAGACAAAGTTACTTGTAAAGAGGCTAATTGTTTTTGTAAGTCCTTTTGAGGAGAAAGAAGAATAAGAGCATTCGTATCAAGTGTTATAGTGATTGCATCGTTATTTTCAACAACAGAAGTACAGGGAATTTTTTTATCTTCACAAAATGATTTCACCATATATACCGCTCCGTCTGCATTTACTCCCCCATCTATTTTAATTCGTCCTAAAGGACTAGTAATCTTAGGGCTTCCTAAATACTGCCATCCAAAGATAAGAGTGCATCCGAACAAAACAAAGAGAAAAATACCAAAAGAGAAGAAAAGTCTTTTCAGAATTACACGGTTTTTTCTTTTTTGGATACTGTCTGGGCGCATAGTTGTATAACTTCAGCAATCTTTTGAGCTGCCATCAAGTGAAGACGTGCTTTTTCTTTCGTTTGCTTACTGTCCTGAATCTTCTCTTCCATCATATCAGTAACTGCCTTCACAAAACTACCCGGTGTTGCTGTTTTCTGATCCAAAATCATTCCTATCCCTTCTTTTTCCAAAAGCAATGCATTTTCAAGTTGTTCATTTTTTTGACCATATGGCAAAGGGATCAAAAGACTTTTCTTTCTGAGTACCAAAAGCATCGTAATGGTATTAATACCTGACCTGCTCACCACTCCATCTGCTCTATCTAAAATTTCCCAGACATCCGTTGGATTAATAAATTTAACGACCTCGTAACGTTCGCGCAATTTCTCTGGCAAATCTTTTTTTATTTTTTGTAATCTTTCAAAATCTTCAAATTCTGCTGCATCTCCTGTCTGATGAAATACTCTAAACTGAGAAAGCAACTCAGACAAAGAATCTTCAACCAGCGTATTAATGGCGTGAGAGCCTGCACTGCCACCAACAATAACAAGCAGCGGGAGACTTCCTTTTGGCAAAGCACTATGCTCAGTTGTTCTGAACGGTAATAATGGATTGCCAGTGAGAATGCTTTTATCCTTGGGAAAGTATGCCAAAGATTCTTCCCAACTCACACAGACTTTACTTGCAAATCTAGAAAGAATCTTGTTAGCCATTCCTGCTTTTAATATCTGCTCGTGAATAACAAGAGGAATCTTTACTATACTTGCTGCAATGCCAATAGGAAGAGAAATATATCCACCAAATCCCACAACAACATCAGGCTTTTCTCTTTGTACTATTTGTATTGCCTGTAAGAGGCCTCGAGGAATTTTGAGCAGTGAGGTAATCGTATGAGGAGTAATCACCCTCTGGAGCCTTCCTGTTGTCAAAGGGATAAATGGAATACCCATTTTTGTTATGGTTTGGTATTCAAGAGAATATCCAGTATCCCCTTCAAAAGAGTATGTCCTTCCCACATAGACAACTTCCACATCTTTTGGTAATGCAGCAATCACTGCAAGTGCAGGTCCCATATGTCCACCGGTAATTAAAATTTTCATATTTTTTAACGTTAAGAAATTTGTTTATTGGATTATTTGTTTATTCGTTTATTTTCTTTACCCTTACCGCTTCACCATTCACGCTACGTATGGCTTTGTCTTGCTATATTAAGTAGTATACCAATTGAGCACAAATCTATAACCAGAGCAGACCCACCATAGGAAATAAATGGCAGTGGCACACCCGTTAACGGGAGCACTGCAGTCTGGGCTCCTAAATTAATAAGCATCTGACTTCCCAGAAAGGCAGTTAATCCTCCGGCAAGCAATTTTCCAAATGTATCCTGTGAACGGAGAGCAATATATATTCCTCGCCAAATAACAGCAACTAAAAGAAGAATTAAAATGACCGACCCAATAAATCCCACTTCCTCAGCAATAATAGCAAAAATAGAATCGGTTGTATTTTCAGGAAGATAGGCATATTTTTGCAGAGAATTTCCAATCCCTACTCCAAAAATACCTCCAGAACCTAATGCAATAAGAATTTGTCTGACGTGATATGAGGAGTTATTTATATCCTGAGATGCATTAAAGAAGGTTGCCAAACGAGCTGCTCGATATGGTTCAAGCTTTACCAAAAGTAAACCCAAAACTCCAACAACCGGAATACTCAGAACAAAATGCATGACATTCCCTCCTGACAAAAAATATAAAATAAGAGCTTCACACACAATAATAATTGTTGTGCCCATATCAGGCTCTAGCATAACAAGTCCTAATACCAAACCAACCAGAAGTGCAAATGCCAAAAACCTACCTTTTTCCTTTCTGCTAAACCATGCAGCAAGATAAATCGCTAAAGACAGTTTTACAAACTCTGCAGGCTGCAATACAAAAACACGCAAATTAATCCACCTATGCGCGCCCAATACTTTTACACCAATTCCTGGAATAAAGACTGCAAGAAGCAAAGTAATAGCAGCGATAAGCATAGGCATTGCTAAATTGTAGAATTTTTTATAATCAAACCAAGCAAAAAAACTCATTCCTGCAAATCCTAATACCATCCAAATAGCCTGATCTTTTATATAGTGATACTTATTGCCAAAATCACGGAATGAAATAAAACTTGACGCATCAAAAATAACGAAAAGTCCAAAGAATGTGAGAAGAATAACAAGCCCAAGCAGGAGAAAATCCATTTTTTTCATTCTCTGTAATCATACCGTATTTCAAAGGTGAAGGAAATATAGAGGCTCTTGCCGGAATATAGGATACTAAACAGGGAACAAAGAAAGAATTACTATACTAACTACTAGCGGATAAAGGCCATATAGAGTCCAACAACAGCAAAAATAAATCCTAAAAGCCATGCCCGCATAACAATCTTAGGCTCTTCCCATCCTCTTTTTAAGAGGTATAAATGAAGCGGCGCAACAGGAAGAATTTTTCTCCCTAGGAATTTCTTTGAAAGAATCTGTAATAATGATGAACCAATTTCTAACACAAATACCCCACCGATAATTGCTAATGCAAGGATTTTACCTGTTAATAGCCCAATAATAGCCAATGTTGCTCCAAGTGCCAACGATCCAACATCCCCAAGCCAGAGACGTGCTTTATAAATATTGAAATACAAAAATGCTCCAACAGCTCCCATAAGAATGGCAATAAAAATTCCCAAAGAAATATCAAGCTGTGCTGCTGTAATAGCTAAAAATGCCAAGAGACAAATAAGAAAAAGACCTGATGCCAATCCATCAAGTCCGTCGGTAATATTGAATGCATTTGTAAAGGAAACAATAACAAATGCAGCAAAAGGAATAAATAGAAATCCGATACTTGCTAGTCCAATCCCTCTGATAAAAATAAAACTATACCCAAGTTTGGTATATAAAAGTGTTGCAATAATAAAAGCCAAAACCCATTGAATAAGGAATTTATGACGAAATCGTAATCCAAAAAAGGTTGATTGATCAGCCTCTTTATGCACTAACTTTTTAAAGTCATCATAGAGCCCTAAAAGGCCAAATCCGACAAACCCTAACAAAAGTATCGTTAACTCCCATGGATTAATATTGACATTTAAAATGCCATAGGCCCATAAGGTAAGGGTTGAGACAATTGTGATAAGTAAAGCTCCTCCACCAAAAGGAGTACCTACTTTCCATTCATTGAATTTATCAAAAACAACTGTCCGTTTATTGAAAAGGTCTTTTGTAATCTGTTTTTGCCTTTGCAGCTTTATCTTATATAAGAAGTCTATGAAAGGGACAAGTAAAATAGCAGAAATGAAAAAAGATAAAATTGTCAACCCTAAAAGTTGCGCCATATTGGTTATTATACTCCAAGTAGGTAGGCAAGTCCAACTTTAGTAGCCCTTTCTGATACGTGTAAGAGTCTCAATCAGATATGTTTTGATATACCACGGAGATAAAGGCAAGTCTTGTGCATGCATGAATTCTCTTTTTTCTCCACCAAATCCAGTCTTAAACATAGTTAAACCAGCCCATGGGTGTTTTTTTGACTCATTTGATGCAATGCCCCAGAAATTGTATATTTTTTTTCCTCTTTTCTTTGCCTCTTGAATTGCCTCCCACTGTAACAAGTATGAGACAGATAAATTACGATATGTGTCATCACTTGCTCCATGATGATAAATAGCCATATTTCCTGCGAAATCAATAAGCGCTCCACCAATGACTTTACCTTCATATTTTGCAAGGAAAAGAACAGCCTCCTTATCTGCCCCCAAAATTTCCAACTCTTCGACAAGACCTTTATGAGCAACAAAGCCTCGGTGACTAGCAAGACTATTGTATATTTCCAGAAAAGATAATGCATCTTTATTGACTTCGTCCATTTTTACTATCTCTATATGTTCTTTTTGAGACTTTTTAATAAGATATCTGTGAGATTTTCTCATGTCAGAGAGGAGCGTTTCTTCAGATGTGGTAATATCTAATACCCAACAAATTTCTGCATCCATATTATGCATTGGAGCATCCCGAAATCCCAACGTTTTTAGCATGTCATATTCTTTTCCGCTTTTTTCAACTAATGGACTAGTCCTGATAAATGCATATTTCCCATTGTCTAATCTCCGTAGATAGGTAAGTAGTGCTTGGAGATAGTCTTTCCTGTAGGTACTCATGACTGGTCCATGACGAAGATGTAAATAATTTCCTCTCTTGGCATGGATACGAACCACTTGCGCAATACCAACAAGGATATCTCCTTCATATATACCAAGTCTCGTTACTCCAAAACCGAGTGTTTTTTGTACTTCTCCCCAATTCCAGGTTTGGAAGAATGGGAAAAAGCCACGATAGTGTTCAAGAAAATTTTTCCAAGTGGACTTACTAGCGACTTCTTTAACTTTTACCATATGCTTTTATTATCTTAACAACTTTTTCTCTTTCTTTCCTGGACAAAGTTGGGTAGGTAGGAAGATTCACGATATGAGAAGCTATATATTCAGCCTGAGGACACGACCCTTTTTTATATCCAATGGCAGTAAGGTCTACTCCTTTTGGATCTATAATATGTGAGTACCAGTCTCCCAAAAGGACTCCTGACTTTTTTGCAAAACGTTTGAGAGCGACAGGATTTCTTACGAGAAAAGGATAACGAAGCAGTGGAATATTGCTATATGACTTAGCACCCAATCCTGACAGCTCTTGAGCGTAATATCCAGCGGTTTCTTCACGATACGTATTAAACTTATCTAATCGTTGTAGCTGCAACAGGGCAAGATGAGCAAGAGCAGAAGGCATTTTTTTCCCAAACATCGCAAACCGTTTCAACTCATTTTTTGCAACTGGTTTGACAAGAAGATGGAATTTTTGGAAAAGCACTAAAAAGATCTTCCCAATAAAAAGATTATACAAAGGAAGAATAAGAAAGAAAAAGGAAACACTATGAAATACCTGTTGGAAAGTCCAAAAGCGTGAAGGATATGTTTGTTCACTATGATACTTTTGCATATATTCGCCGATCTCCTTTTTATTTGTGATCACAACTCCACCGCTCACTGATGAAAATGCTTTATCTCGTCCCAAGCTAAATACTCCCGCGTCACCTATTGTCCCAAGCTTCTTCCCTTTGTATGTACCTCCAATACTATGTGCAACATCTTCAATGACAAAGAGGCGTTTCTCCTCAATAAGATGGTGCAGCTCGGGAGAAAAAGCAGGAATGCCAAATGTATGCTGTAGAATAAGTGCTTTTGTTTTTGCAGTAATTTTCTTTTTCACATCCTCAACATCAATACCAAAGGTGTTTGTTATATCAACATAAACAGGTGTTGCCCCTGTTGCTAAAATAGCATTACTCACAGCAACACACGTAAATGCCTGTATCAGTACTTCATCGTCTTTGCCAATCCCTTGACTGAGAAGAAGTGCTGTTATGCCACCTCGAGCGCTCACAAATGAAAAAGCATAGGGACAAGAAAAATAGTTTTTAAACCACTCTTCAAGTTTTTCGTTTTCTTTTCCGACGACAACAGCACGGGACGAAAAAAGTAATTTTAATGCTGCTTGTGCATCTATTTTTTCCAAATTAGGAGCAAGTCCTAGGGCAATTGGTCTATTCATAACATGTGCTTCAATACTACTCCTGCTTCTTTCCCTTCAAAAATAACACAATCGCCTTTATGAGTAAATCTCTTTAGGATGTCAGCAAGTTCTATAAAAGATCCATAGATAAGAATTGCTTTACCATTTCGTGATGCTATTCCTTTTTCAATATCTTTATAATGATTTTTATTTGTTACCATAATATAGTCAACATCTGCCAAAATTCCTCCTATTTCAACATGTCGTTCAGAAGCATTTTTGCCAAGTTCTATAAGAGGCGTGAGGATAAAAAATTTCTTCTTTGAAAAAAGTGAAAGGTATTTTGCTGCTGCAATAACAGACTCTGGACTTGCATTAAATGTGTCGTCAATTCCTACAACACCATTAGGAAAAGTAATTTTTTGCATTGTGTGAGGCAATGGAGTGAGACTGGTAACCCCTTTTTGAATTTGTTTATCAGAAAGACCAAAGTGTATACCTAAAAAAATAGCAGGAAGAATATTTTCTATAACATGTTCTCCAAGAAGATATGTACGAAAATGGATCGTGCGATTCTGATAAGTAACGCTAAATAATATACTGTCGGTTTTTGAAGTTATGTCATAGGCTGCTATATTGTTTCCTTTTATGCCATGTTGTTTCTCTGTTACTTTATAAAATATTTTTTGTTGTTTTGTTTTATCAGAAACGTATTTGGTATTTTTATTATTTTCATTAAAAAGTGCAATGCCATCTTTAGGAAGAGCATTAATAAGCTCGCGCTCAGAAGTAACAACATTGTCAAAATTGCCGTACAGAGAAATATGCTGATCACTTACAGCAGTCGTAATACTAATATCAGGCTGCACAATAGTACAAAGTTGTGCAATTTCTCCAATTTTGTATGCTCCCATTTCAACAATAAAAAATTGGGTGTGCTCATCTATTTTCTGCAAAATCGTTTTGGCAATACCGATTGGCGTATTATTAGAAAGCGGGGTTTTTACTACTGAAAAATTTTGAGAAAGTATATGAGCAACTGCTTCTTTTGTAGAACTCTTTCCATAGCTTCCGCTTATTGCTATGACTTTGAGATTTTTTAACTTCTTTAGTTTCTTTTGTGCTTTTTGAGAAAGATAATCAGTGTACAGTTCGGAAGGAAAAGAAAAAATAAAAACCCATACACTTATGACAAAAGGTATGCTTCCTAAAAGAATAAGTGCCCATAAATACTTATCAGTTAAAGGGAAAAAGAAAAGAAAAGAAATCAACAACAGACTCAAGACAAGAATAAGTCCTGATTTGTATGTAAAAACTGGTCTTTTTACTTTTCTATCAAGAATTTGTTTTCCAAAATCGAAAATATAGAGAAGTAAAAATAGAACAACGAACAATTGAAAAAATGGGAAAAACCAATCAAATATAATAACAAAGACATACGAAAAAATAAGTACTGTACCACAAATAGTCACTGCTGATGTAAATAAGGTTTTCCCCTGATTTGTTTCTCTTATATGCACTAACAATCTATCGAGTCTATATTCTTTATTTTGCCAAAGCCCTGTCCAAAAAAATATTTTCTTAAAAGATGCGATAAAAAGTAATAAAAAAAGAAAAAATGTCTGCATAATTATTTGAGAAAAGTAAGTACTTCTGCTGCAAAAAATGTAGGATTTTCGTAGGGCAATTTATGAGAAGCACCTGAGATGCTGTGTAAGGTTGCACTCGGTATAGATTGAGCAATTTGTCTTCCTACTGATAACGGGACAAAGGTATCTTTCTCACCCCACACAATATATGTCGGAACAGTTATTTTTGAGAGATATTCTTTTAGATCTTCCTGAATAATATTTTTAAATGTTTCTTTTAATGGTCCTGCTTTATAGTAGTCCCATTCTCCAATAGCCCGATATACAGACTTTGTTAAAAAATGTTGTATTGAGAGTGGAAGACCATCAGCAATTTTTCTTGCTGGCTTCACAACTGCTGCAACTATTTGTTTTTTAACCGAAAGTGGTTGTTTTATAAGCGGTGCTCCAGTAAGAATAAGTTTTTCCACTACCTCCGGATGTTGTACTGTTAATTTTGCAGCAACTCTTCCCCCAAATGAATGTCCAATAAAAATAGTTTTTTTTATCTTATGCTCTGCTAAGTATTCACAAACAAACTCTACATAATCATCTAATGTCATTGTTCTTGTAAGCTGCATGTTCCCAAAACCTGGCATATCCGGAGAAAAGACTGTGTATCCATTCTTTTCAAAAATAGTCTGAATGCCTTTATAATCTTTCCCCGACTTTCCCCAACCATGTAAAATAACAATTGTTTTGGTCATATATAGTGGGCAAGTAAATTATAAGTCATTTTAACGAGCAAGGGAAGAAGGCTATCTTACCTATTTAACCGTAACACTTTTTGCAATATTTCGAGGTTTATCAACATTATTCCCTAAATCAACAGCCATATAATACGCCAATAACTGAAGAGGAATCACGTTTATAATCGCACTTGTTTCACCTGTATCAGGAATTTGCAGACAAAAATCAAAATTATCTTGCTTTGAGGGAGCAATTGCTATAACTTCTGAACCCCGTAACCGGACTTCATTAATTGCCATATCCACATCACTTTTCACTTCATCGTTAGACAGTACGACAATAACAGGCATTCCTTTTTCCATCAAGGTAATTGCATAGTGCTTTAAATCTCCAGCAGGCATTGCATGTGCGTGCTTGTATGTTGCCTCAATAATTTTAACCATTCCTTCTCGTATAATTTGAAAATTCTGTGACTTTCCAAGCATAAAAATATGCTCTTTCTTAAGAAGCTGTTTACTAATTTTTTTAATATCTGAAAGATTCTTCTTATTTTGCAAATATCCTTCTATTGCTTGTGCTAGTGCATGTAAATTTTTCTTACCTTGAGTATATTGCCCTGCTACTGTTTTTGCCAATAGATATCCCCATGCTATATGAGAAATAAATACTTTTGTGGACATGACACATATTTCTGGCCCTGCTTGACACATAAACGCATAATCTGACATTCTTGTCATCATAGATCCTGGCATATTGACAACAGATGCTATCTGAACACCTTTCCCTTTTGCATATTCCAACACTTCTAGAACATCTGCCGTTTCACCACTTTGGGAAGGAGCAATGATAAGATCACCTTTACTAAAAAGTTCGTAATATTCTCTTGCGTCTGCACCAACCAAACTGATTGCTTTTATTTCACCAAAACGACGTAAGTAATACGCTATTTGTGCAGCAGCAAGCCCCGTAGTCCCTGATCCAATGGTATAAACCGTTTTTGCTTTTTTAATCGCTTTTGCTAATGTTTCATAGTGCTCTTCTTCCTGACGAAGTACCTGACGGATAACAAAAGGGGTCTCATGAATTTCTTTAATCATATAGTGATCATATCCTTCTCTGTTAACTATCGTATTATGAATAGTTATTTTTTCTTCAGCCCGGTTTATTTTCTTACCCGATGCAATATTGTAGATGGAAACTGCTTCATCAATCACTATCATTTCTCCATTATCTAAGGCGATCATGTTGTCTGCAAGCGAAGAAAATGAAAGGGTATCTGATGATACAAATACTTCTTTTGTTTTTGAATTTACACCAATTACGAGAGGTGAGCCATTTCTTGCAGCGTATATTTTTCCTGTATTGGTAATAAGAATAATTGTGTTTCTCCCTTCCAGGTCTAAAAAGGCATCCCGAACAGCAGTAAAGATATCCTTTGTTTTCTTTAATTTCTCTTCAATAAGACGGACGATGACTTCAGTATCTGTCTGTGAGATAAATGTGTATCCTTTTTTAAGAAGTCCCTTTTTTAAACTATCAAAATTTTCAACAATTCCATTTTGTGCAAGGGCAAATGATGTATTCTTACTAACGTGTGGGTGAGCATTTATTTGTGTTACCGCACCAGTAGTTGCCCACCTTGTATGTGCTATAGCAACTCGCCCCTTTGGAAAAGTAGTAATATTTGCTACATCACCAATTTTCCCTACATTCTTCTCTATAAAAATTTTTCCATTGGACTCTAGAGCAACTCCCCATGAATCATACCCACGATAATCCAATCGTTTCAAACCCTCAAAAACAATTTGAGCTGCATCTGTTCTAGTTCCAACGTATGCAAAAATTCCACACATAATAATAATTAAAAATGTAAAAGGCAAAAAGGAAAATTATTGTTCTAATAAAATTCTGCATGGCAGAACAAATCGAGTATAATAAAATTTCCCTCTTTGGGGTTCTTGAAGAAATAAGTAGATGCACTAGATAATACCTTTTCAGTATTTCTTAACGACTTGCATAAGCCGGAGGGTTTCCGCAGATACTCCTTAACAAACTAGGGACATAGCCCTGAGCCTGTTGAAGGGTTCGATTATCAGGCTGTACCTGACCCCTCTCCTCGTTTCTACGTTGAGGAAACTCAACATAGCCACACGCTCTCTAAATAACCTACTCTTTCAAAGAACACTGTAACTGTAACAAACTCTATAAGTTTTTGTCAACTATTGTCACCATTTCCGCTAAGTCAGTCACTACAGCATCTGACATAAAGTCTTTAGGCATTTCTGCTTTTTCTGCAAACTTGCCTCTTTTCACCCAAATGGAAAAAACATCATGGTTTAATAATGTTGCTTTTTGAAGAATGGTGATAATATCATCAACTAAAACGATGGTATTATTGGTATATTTTTCCAAAACTTCACTCAAAATTTTTTCCTTAAAGTCAGCGATATGGATATATTGTTGAGGAAAAAATTCTCTGAGAGAAGAAATTTTCTGTAGTTGAAAATCTTTTTTACCAGCAGAAAAAATACCCAATATAAGATCATTTCTTGCGTGAAGTTGTTGCAGCGTTGCTAACACTTCTGGATAGAGTGCCTTCTGGATAAGCTGCTTATCCCACCAAAGCTGTTCAATCTCTTCCTGAGTAGTTTTGGTTTCAAATTTTTCTTTAAAAAGCTTCGCAAATACAGCCGGATCAAAACTTCCGTTGACTCTTACCTCAGAATAAATTTCATCAACAATCGTAAAATCAGTATGAGGAACAAGGGACACTAACGCATCTGCAATAAGTTTTTTAAACTTTGTTGTATCAAATAATGTGTAATCAATATCAAAAAGAATTATTTTTTTATTCATCATTGTAATCTGTCATTACAGACGTGTACGCAATCTCTTATCTTGAATCGAGTTCAGGATGACGATAAGGATAGTAAAAAAAACTCACGATCAAAATATTTTCTTTTTCTTTAAAACGGTTTCAAACTTAGTATAAAAAATACTATCATCTTCAATATTTTCCATTATTGCAGTTAACGGACCAACTGTCACAGTATTTCCAATAATAACCCCGGGCATAGCAGTCACATTCACACCAAAGTTAACATTCTCTCCTGAAACTATTCCAACATGGGTTCGGTACGTATTTACTTCTTCTTTTCTCACTGTTGAATGAATTGCTTCACGATCCAAACGTACATTTGCTGTCAAAAAGCCTGCTGCAATTTTTGTATTTTTCCCAATGATACTGTCTCCAATAAACCCGGTATGGGTCGTTGTATTTTGAAAAATAATAGAATTTTTCACCTCCATTGTTGCCCCAATAACAACATTGTTCTCAACAATAACTCCACCTCGTAAAATTGCATTATTCCCAACAATAACGTTCTCCCCTAAAAAACAGGGCCCTTTTATACATGCTCCTTCGAGTATCTGTACTCCATCGGAAATAAAGACAGCGCCTGAGATGATTGCGTGTGGAGAAACGTACGCTTTTTTACTTACATATGGACTAAGATTTTTTAGAAGAAGATCCTTTACTGTCAGTAAATCCCACGCATACTTCAGAGTAATGGTGGGTAAAATTGCTTCTGAATAGGTAACATGCCCTTTTTTAGCATAGGAGGCAAGTGCTTTCTCAAAGTGATAATGCTCAACAGGAGTTTCCGCAAGTTCTTCAAGAAAATTTTTTGATAAAAGATATATACCAATAACCCGAAGTCCTTTTCCTGTCTTTTGAGAAGGTTTTTCAACAACATTTCTTACTACATTTCCCTCTACTTCTAAGACACCATATTGTTCTAAAATAACGTCCTCTTTTGCGAACAAAACGACATCGTGTTCTTGCGTTTTCGCTCTCAGTAAATTTGGGATAATATCTGCACATTCAAAATGGTATGCACTCAAAAGTAAAAATGATTCTTGAAGATATTCCTTTGCAGCAAGTAATGCATGTCCCATGCCTAATGTTTCTTTTTGTACAACATACCGAATTGAAACTCCAGCTATTTCAGGAATAAGAGCAGGAATAGAACTGTTTTCCCCAACAACAATAATGACATCACTCACCTTCGCTTTTTTCAATGATTCTAACGTCTGCTGGAGGAGTGACTTTCCCATGAGTGAGGTAAGTGATTTGTGAGGAAGAGTTGTAAAAGGATAAAATCTTTCTGATTTACCTGCTGCTAAAATTACTGCCTGCATAGGTTATGCCTGAACATTCGTGTACATTGTTCGTGCCTCTTCAAGTTCTTCTTTCGTATTAACACCACGCCATACAATATTTCCTGCATTTACTGTTTCAACTTTTTCATTGTGTTGTACTGCAAGTTCAACAAGACTCACTAAATAATATTCACCTGTCACTTTACTTTTTTCAACCTTTGAAAGATATTTTCTCAAAAAATCATAGGTAAATAAATAACAAGCTGGGTTTATTTCTTTTATTTTTCTTTCATCCTCTGTTGCATCTTTTTCTTCAACTATTTTAACTAAATTCCCTTGTGTATCCCGCACTACCCGTCCCAAACCAAAGGGGTTATCTTGCTCTAAAGTAAGGAAGGTAAACGCTGCATTCGTTTCCAGATGTTTTTGAATAAGTTTTTCAATTGTATCTTTTTTATAAAAGGCTGAATCGTCCCCATTAAGTACTAAGACGTGATCCACTACCTCAGGAAGTTTTTCAAGGCCTCTCTTTGTAGCATGCGCTGTACCCAAACGTTTTGTTTGCTCTGCAAAATATACCTTTTCGCCCAAAATATTCATAACAGATTCTTTAGCAAATCCGACAACAATAACTAATGGATGAATCGTGAGACTTTCTAAAAGCTCTACAGAATGTACAATCATTGGCTTATCTGAAAGCATAAGAGTTACTTTATTTGCACTTTTGGATTTCATTCTGGATCCCTTTCCGGCTGCCAAAATAATTGCTCCTATTTTTGCATTCATACTTCTGCCTCCTTTACTCGCTTGATATCTGCACCCAAAAGAGTCAACCGATTCTCAAATGCTTCATACCCTCTGTCTAATTTCTCTATACCAAAGATTGTGCTTTCTCCTTTTGCTGCAAGGGCCGCTAAAACAATTGCTGCCCCAGCTCGTATATCAATAGTTGTCAGTACTGCATTATGTAAAGGGGTAGACCCATGAATTTCAATAGCATGGATATATTCATCATTATCATCTTCTAAATTAAAGTTATAAAATTCCTCTGGATTTTCTACTTGTGGATACAAAGCATCAATATGAGCCCCCATCTTTTTCAAATCTCCAATGTACCCAAATTTATTTTCAAATACTGCTTCGTGAATAAACGATGCTCCTTTTGCTTGGGTCATCAGTACTGCCCATGGAGCTTGCCAATCAGTCATAAAACCCGGATATATTTGTGTGACAACTTTTGTTGGTTGTAATGTACCTTTATAGAAAAATCTCATTCCTTCTGGTGTCTCTGCATATCCTCCACCTGCTATTTCTACCTCATGTAAAAATTCTTTAATATCCCGACTGCGTGCACCTTCAATCATAATGTCTCCCTTTGTCAAAAGTGCTGAAATTGCAAAAGTTACCACTTCATTTCTATCGGGACTAATAGTAAATTCTGCTCCGTGAAGTTTTTCAACACCAACAATAGTTATTTCACGATGAGCAGATCGTTTTACATTGGCCCCCATCTCATTTAAAAGATCTATCAGGTCATCTATTTCAGGCTCTTCTGCTGCATTTTTTAACGTAGTTGTTCCCTTTGCCAACACTGCAGCAAGAATAAGAGACTCTGTACCTGTGTGGGTACTTTTAGCAAATGTATACTCTGTCGCAACAAGACCAGTGGTCTTTGCATGAAAGTACCCATCTTCACTATGATAAGTAATTTCTGCACCTAAATGACCAACTCCATCAACTAACCGGTCAACAGGCCTCGCACCAAGACGGCATCCTCCTGGATTTGGAATAATAGCCTCGCCTGTCCTAACCAAAAGGGGAGAAATAAACATAACAGAAGTACGCGCAAGAGATGCTTTATCCAAGGGTATTTCAGATTTGGTAATGGTTGGGATGTGAATATGAGCTTCGTGGTCATAAAGTGTTACTTCTCCACCTAATTCTTTTACTATTTCAACCATGACAAAAAAATCAGAAATGAGTGGAACATTTTTAATAACTACCTTCTCATCAGTAAGACATGCAGCAACCAATGCTTTTAAAGCCACGTTTTTAGATCCGGAAACACGAATTTTTCCGGTTAATTTTTTGCCTCCTTGTACAACAAACTTTTCCATATGTCTTTAAGACAGCGAAGGAGCACCTTCGTGCTCCAATATTGTGTTTGCTATCGTGTAAATGTCTCCTGCTCCCATGGTAACAATAACAGTATCATTTCCATAGTGCTTTTGACGTACATATTGTATCATATTTTCAAGCGATTGCGCGAACAAGGCCTCTTTTCCTTGCTTTTGTAAAGCCTCTACCAGGTGCTTAGACGAAAGGGTTAGATCTTTTTCTTCACGAGCTGATGGATAAATTTCAGCGAGAATAAGGTGGTCAGCCAGCTTTAATGAGTCAATAAATTCCTCAAACAATAATTTTGTTCGAGAATAGGTGTGTGGCTGAAAAAGACAGACAATTTTTTTATTAGGAAATTTCTGGCGAAACGCTTTGAGTGTTTTTTCTATTTCTGTTGGATGATGCGCATAGTCATCATACAGTAATGCACCTGTTGGTAATTCCCCTATATACTCCAATCTTCTCTTTGTCCCTTGAAAAGATTCCAACCCTTTCGCAATAACTTCATCTGACAATCCTATTGTTTTTCCCACGATATATGCTGCCAAACCATTCAGGCCATTATGTTCACCGGAAACAGAAAGACGGAACGTACCATTTTTTCCGGTTTTGGAAGAAAAGGCAACTTCCTGAAGTCCACCTACTATATCTATGTTTGAAATCCAATAATCATTCTCTGAAGAAAATCCATACGTAATAACTTGAGAAGAAGAATTTTTGAATATTTTTCTTATACTATTTTCATCGCCACACACAACAGCTGTGCTCTCTTCTGGTAAAGAGTATAAAAATTGCTCAAACGCT
Organism: uncultured Gammaproteobacteria bacterium; assembly: GCA_964598355.1. Classification (GTDB taxonomy): domain Bacteria; phylum Patescibacteriota; class Microgenomatia; order Levybacterales; family UBA12049; genus DASQJJ01. The sequence goes on along the minus strand of CAZRBN010000012.1, from coordinate 5,802 downwards.
ATGTAGACATCCTCAAGGGTTGGATACATATCAGGATGGTCATGCTCAATATTCGTAACAACAGCAATAGATGGTTTTTGTAAAAGCATTTTGGGAGTTTTATCATAGTGAGGTTCATTGGCATACTCATCTGCTTCTGCAACAAAATAATCCCCTTGTCCATAATGTCCGGAGACACCTAATGAGGGAATATCAGATGTCCCAATAACCCAGGATGGATCTAAGTGTGCAGAACGTAAAACAGTCGCTATCATTGCCGTTGTTGTTGTCTTTCCATGTGTTCCGGCAACAGAAATACCTTTTAAGGATCGACCAAATATATCCCCTTTCATAAATTCACCTACTGCTTGTCCTTGAGTAAGAACAGGTATATTCTTTTCTTTTGCAGCAAGCACTTCTGGGTTATCATATCCTCCGTGAGCACCTGTTGTTATAACCATGTCTGCACCCACTATATGTTCTTTTTTAAAACCAATAAATGGAGTAATATCTGATGCAGAAAGCATACCATCTGTAATAAATCCGGAAGATATATCACTTCCTGTAACAACGAAGCCTGCTTCTTTTGCAATAACAGCAAGAGGAGCCATACCAACTCCTTTAATACCGACAAAATGGATAGCCTTTACATGTTTCATATTTGACTATTTGCTTATTAGATTATTCGTTGATTATTCAAAGCGTTTTTGACGACGTTGAATTCATCCCATGGCACTTCTCCTTTTCCATAATTCATCGACTTCTCATGAGCCTTGCCTGTACACACAACAAAATCTCCTTTCTTAGCTAAAGATACTGCTTTTTCTATTGCCTTTTTACGGTCAGCTATTCTATAGACGGTTACCCTTCGATTGGTGTCCATTCCTTCTTCTATTTCATCCATGATTTTTTCAGGGTTTTCCTTTCTTGGATCTTCAGATGTCAGAATAACAATATCATCATATTTTACAGCTATTTTCCCCATAACAGGACGTTTTGAAATATCCCGAGCACCTGCACTACCAAAAACATGAATAAGCTTTCCTTCTGTCCTTTCCCTTAGGGAAGATAATAATTGTTCAAACGCATTTGGCGTATGAGCAAAATCAATCATGGCACAAAAACCTTTCTTATAGACCATTTCACTCCTTCCTTTTGGAAGAATAAATGTTTTGAGTGCCTTTTCTATTGTCTTCCTCTCAACACCTAATTCCTTAGCAGCAATTGATGCAGCAAGGGCATTATATTTGTTATAGAGTTCTTCGATATTATCAGGAATTGATACATCTTTCAAAGAGACATCGACACCCTCTTTAGCACCATAGGTAATAATTGTTCTCCCTTTTTTAAGAAAGTATTTTACTTTGTTATACGAATGATCGTCTTTATTAACAATAGCTATTTGAGCACGATTGAGAAGTTGTAATTTTGCCTGTATATATTCTGAGTATGTTTTGTGGTAATCTAAATGCTCGTGAGTAATATTTGTTAACACTCCAATTGTAAAAGGAATTCCCCATACTCTACTCTGATCCAATGCATGGGATGTAACTTCCAAAACTAAATACTGTTTCCCTCTACTCTGTGAATCACCATGCAAGCCCTTTGCTGCTTCTGCTAAAAATCTTTGCAGTTTTATAGATGAAGGGGTTGTAACATGAAACCCTATCTCTGACTCTTCCCCATGAATAACGGCACCTACTGTAGAAACCATAGATACAGAATATCCTGCTTCCTTGAGAATGTGGTAAATCAAATTAACGGTTGTCGTTTTGCCATCAGTACCGGTTACACCAATAACAGTCAACTTTCTGCCTGGAAAGCCATAATAGAGGTTCGCCAAGATTGCAACAAAAAGATGGTAGATGTTTTTTGCCTTCTGCCACATAATGCTATTATACTCTCTCTCTTGCTAAAACCAATACGTAGGACTCATGAATTAAGCGTTATGCAGTAAGCAATGAATAAAGCAAAAAACCTAAAACTAAAAAGGTACTAATTACTAGTTACTTACTACCCGTTACTGCAACCCACAGACATGTTTGAAGCATCACCATAAAAGTACTATACTAATACTAATGGTCACCATTACCGTTCACAATCTTCTAACACTCAAAGAAAAAACCATAGGCCTATTAGGTAGTACCAAAGCCCATCCCGTCCTTTTTCACACCCGTTTTGGCATTCATACACTTGGGATGAAGTACCCTATTGATGTTGTTATTCTGGATAAGGATGCCACAATAAAAAATATGCGAGAAAACCTCCACCCTAACAAATTATTTTTTTGGAATCCTTTGTATGATACAGTCTTGGAGCTTCCCAATGGTATGACAGCAGAGCTTGGATTGCATATTGGCATGCAACTCTCTCTACGGAGTCTCTGAGCGTTTTTTATCCCAAAATTCACCACGCCGAGTTAGCTTTGCAATATCCTTTTTTTCTGCAAGAAGCATTTCAACAACTCTCTCTAAAAAGAGCGTATTTTGTGATCCTTTTACCAAAATGATATCGCCTTCATGAATGGTCTTTTGGATTGCACCTGTAGCTGACGTGACATGAGGAAAATTTTCAAATGGTACGTTGGCTTTCGTAAGGAGAGGAACTGCATACTTTTCAAGTTGTGGTCCAATAAGAATTGCAAAATCAACTGTCTCGATAAGTTTCTTAGCCAACTCTACGTGATGATATTCACTTTCTTCTCCCAACTCTCGCATATCTCCAATAATTGCTATTTTCCTTCTTTTGCCAGCAATCTCTTTAAGAAAATCTAATATATCCAGTACTGGAGGAAGAGTAGCATTATTGTATGTTGAATCAATAATTGTAGTATTTTTAATACCCGTAAAAAAGCTTAGTCTTCCAGGAGGAAGTGAAAAATGCTTCTGCAAAGAATCAATGCAATCTTCCATAGAAAGATCAAGAGCTAGACCAACACCAATGGCAAGTAAAAATTCATATGCAAAATGTTTTGGTAATGGTTGGGAAATAGTAAGTGAAGATTCTTTTCCTTGAAAGACAATGGTCATTGCAAAATGAGTAAGCGTGTTTTGTATATCTTTTCCTACAAGATCAGCATCTTTCTCAAGAGAAATAGTCCACTGTTCGGCAGTAATTGATTTCTGTCGTTCACGTATCTTTTCATCATCAAGGTTCACAATAGCATGACCATCCTCTGGAAGAGAGAGTAAAAGCATAGTTTCCTGTTCTGCGGTTAACTGTAAAATCTGTTCTTGTTTTTTCTCCGGATCTATTTCATCAACATATGGCTCAAAATAAACACTATGCTCGAGTGAGATATTTGTCACAACTCCTATTGTTGGTTGAATAATTTTTAAAAGATATGACATATTCTTAGGCTCAACAGGACTATCTATTCCCATTTCAGCAACAAAAATATCTATCTTTGGCCAGTAAAATATAATTTTAAAGGGAGCAAGAAAAATCACTTGTAGCCAAGCAAAGTACGAAAATTGTTTCATATGGATATTAAGAATATGAAGAGGAATGCCTGTTTCACTATTTTTTTCTTTACTGGAATCTACGTTGTATTTTGTCTGTAAAACTGTTGCAATAAGCTGACTCAGCGAACTTTTCCCACTACTACCCGCAACGCCTACAATAAGGGGCTTTGTTTTAAGGAGCTGGATTTTAGCAAGCATGCGAATATACCATAGAATAAAAGGGGTAAAAAGTTTTTTCATACTAAAAGTATACTACATAGGTGTACAAAGAGTTAAAAGGGAAGAAAGAGCAAAATGGAAAAAACAGAAGATATCCTTAGGACCAGCTATTTTCTATTCCCGTTCTGTAGGACTTATTCCAAAGTAAGAAAGAAGATGACGAGAGATATCAAAAAAAACAGGAGCAGCAGTCTCAGCACCAAATTCCGAAGTTTTTGGCTTATTAATAATAACAAGCATAACATACTTTGGATCATCAGCTGGTGCAAAGCCAATAAATGAAGCAATTGTCTGCTTTGGATCATAATGGCCTGCAACAGCAATAGATGCAGTACCTGTTTTACCTGCTATTCTATATCCCTTCAATCTTGCATAATTTGCCTCTCCTTTATTTACTGTATAGACAAGCATTTCTGTCATCACTTTTGCAGTCTGGGAAGAGATAGGACGATCAATTTTTTTTGGAGGGATAACAATAGTCTGTCCATCACTGGTAATTATTTTATCTACCACATGAGGCTCCATCCGTATTCCTTCATTTGCTATTGATGCAAAACCATCCAAAAGCTCAAGAGGAGTTACTGAAATACCCTGTCCAAAAGCGCTCGTTGCGACGTCTATTGGATACCATGTTTGTCTATCGCGAATCGATGAGCTTACTTCTCCTTGTAAATCTACTCCTGTTGGGTTAGAAAGGCCAAACCTTTCAAAATTGGAAAGCATTCTATCAAGTCCCATAAGGCGTGATACATATACCATGCCTGTATTATCAGAATGGCGGATAATATCTGTCATAGAAATATTTGGGAAATATTCATTATTCCATGTATGGACATCATAATCTCCAACTTTTACTGGTCCACTACACTCAGGGCAAGTTGATTGTGGAGTAACTAACTTCGCATCTATTGCTCCTGCCATAACAAGTGGTTTTACCGTTGAGCCTGGCTCATACAAATCGGTTATAAAAGGGTTTTTATATAAAGACTGGTCATAGTCCCAAAAAGTTCTCTGATCAAAAGATGGATAGGTTGCCATTCCCAAAATACCACCTGTCTTGGGATCCATAATACCAATCATCCCACTTTCTGCTCCGAATTTTTCTACTCCTTCTTTTAACTTACTCTCGATCATAAATTGAATAGCCCGGTCAATATGAAGTACCAATGTTCGTCCATCCTGGCTTTGGGTAGTACCTGTTAATTTCGATAGAATTGGTCTGCCAAGTGCATCATGAATTTCTATTGCTTTTCCATCTCGTCCCCGCAGTTGTCTATCATAATATCCTTCCAGCCCGAAATATCCTTTAGCATTTCCCTGCTCATCTTTTCCCACAAATCCCAAAAGTTGTGCAGCCATTGATGCCTCGGGATACAAACGTGTGTAATCGTCCTGGAACCCAATTCCAGAAATTTTTAGTTTTTCAATTGTATTCTTGACTGTTGCTTCAACCCCGGATTTTAAAGAAGCCCAATATCCAGGTATTGAAAGACGAGCACTTATTGAAGCGGTCTGAAGACTAAGAATTGGAGAAAGTAGCGCAGCTACCTGATCTTTCTGACTAACCTCTTTTGGATTAGCAAAGACTAAGTAGTCCAATTTTGTAGTTGCAACAGGAAAACCATCAGAAGTCTGGATATCTCCTCTTTTCGGCTGCAAATCAATAACACTACCATATTGAGATTCCCCTAGGTGAGATAATTCGTCAGCTTTCACGACTTGCCAATAAAAAAGCTTGCTGACTATAATAAGAAAAGCAAAAATGAAGAGAGATAGGACACTTAAATACCGCCATCTCATTGCCTGATTGCCAAGGGTTGGACTCCTCCCAAAACGAGTGTGGATTTATTTTCAACAAAACCCAATACCGATGCACTAGCTGCAATAGTTGTATAGGAAGACATGGTATATACTTTTTCTTTGAGTATCATATTTTCTTTTTCAAGTGCTGCAATTTTCTCTTGCATACTCCCCAGGGTAATGCCATCAGTTGAAAACGCATTAGAAATGCCTATCTGTACAATAGATAATAATATAACTATACCAAAAAGACCTGAAAGTAATAATAATGCTTTTTTCATAGAATAATGTAAAACGAAAAACTTACTTTTTTTTACCGATGTACTAATTTATTTTTTTC
>CAZRBN010000011.1:0-24472 GCA_964598355.1 uncultured Gammaproteobacteria bacterium | reverse complement strand
ATGTGTCACAATTACAACAAGGGAAAGTAATGCTGCATAAAGAAGAAACAGACATTAATAAACTTATCGCTGATGTGATTGCAAACATGCAAATTTCAGAAAAACAACATCGTCTTATACGACAAGGAAAAATAAAACGCAAAGTTCTTATTGATAGAAGAAAATTTGAAGAAGTGCTTATTAACCTTATTAATAACGCAATTAAATATTCCCCAAATGCAAAAAAAATTTTGATCCAACAGGAAGAAAAACCTCAAGATATATACATACACGTGAAGGATTTCGGCATAGGAATGTCCTCAGATGTTGCTTCAAAAGTATTTGAACGATTTTATAGAGGGCAACAAAAGCAAATACAAAATATCTCAGGGTTAGGTCTTGGGTTGTATATTTCTTCACAAATAGTTCATGCACATGGTGGAAAAATGGGAGTTGTAAGCACGCCGGGTAAAGGATCTACCTTCTCTTTCTCCATACCGACGTCTTAATACCTGTTACGTAAGTCTTACGCAATTCAACAAAAGTTCATAATAGATATTTTTATCATGTTGCTTGACTGCTTTGTATGAAACAGTATTGGCCAATTTTATTTCTTGTTACTATTATTCTTTTTCAGGGGTATGTTTTTTTGTGGCATAAAAGCCAAACCATCACACTAGCAACTCATCAAAAAACCTATGAAACACCCACACCAACACCTCATCAAAAAATTACTGATTGTGCAAATAATTTTTATTACCCTCACGCTTCTGTAAAAGAAAGTACGACAACTCACACATTTCTTGAAACAAATGACCTCCCCTTCGTTGTTAAGAGCTGGTATGAGGATGCATTGTCACAGTCAGCATTTAACATACAATCATCAATAGAAAGCACAACAAATGGGACAGCATCGGAAATGCTTGTTGGGGCAAAAGAGTCTCAACAAATAACCGTTACTATTGGGCGAGGAGAGCAGGAATCAACAACAAGTATTCTTATTCATCCTAATTTTTGTAAATAACTATGTTAAATGTACCATTTTTTATATTTTCGACATTTTCTCTTTTACAAACAAAGGGAGCAGTGAGTAAATCTGTTGTTTGGAAGATTGGAAAAATTCTTATTCTTTTTATTGTTATCGTTGCAGCATACTTTATAGGAAATAAAACAGCTGCTGTCAATAATGCTACTGTTTCAAAAATTAATCTTACACAACCAAAATTTAGTAAGTCAATTAATAAAGAGTTTTCTTTTCCAGTTCAGGATGATAAAGGAAATGAAGTGACTAAATTAACATATACAATTCAATCTGCACAGTTACAAGACCAAATTATTTTGCAGGGGCAAAAAGCAGACGCAGTGAACGGACGAACATTTTTAATACTTAATCTTAAAATTGCAAATCCCAGCACCCAAAGCATGCAATTAAATAGTCGTGATTTTATCCGAGTAAGTTTGGGCAGTAATCCCGAACTTTTAGCCCCTGAAATCCATAATGACCCTGTCAATATTCAACCAATTTCAACAAAATATACACGAGTTGGGTTGCCAATAGATGAATCTGTAACGAATGTAAAAATTCATGTTGGAGAAATAAATGGTCAAAAAACAGTCATAGATCTTCATCTCAAATAATGTAAAAAATAAATTTTTTCCATTACCTTATCGTGATCTTTGTTATTACCCAAGTCTTACTACTTACTAACTTCTCCTTAAGGACGAGAATTTACAGTTTGGCGGTAAGTGCACCTGTTTATAACAGGTATTAGCAAAAGGGAAAGGGGGTGAAATATATGAAAAAAGAATTTCTTAGCATTCTAGCAACCGGGACAGTTCTACTGGGAACCCTAACGCCTGCAGTACTTGCAGATTCGACATTTTCTGTAACAGGAAATGGAGCAGGGTCGCAAAATGATGTTAATTCCAGGTCAAACAATTCATCAACTCTTGTGCAAAGTAACACAGCAAATGTTACCAACAGAGTTTCTTCCAACAGTAATACAGGAGGTAACAATGCAGACGAAAATACAGGGGGCAATGTAACAGTAGATACTGGTAATGCTCACTCTATAACAAATGTCTCAACACGTGCAAATGCAAATGTTGCAGATATGACAAATTGTGGATGTACTGGAGGTACCGGATCAGTAACTGTTTCAGGCAATGGGGCTGATTCAAGAAATAATACTTCTCTGAATAATACTAACACCTCAAGTCTTTTCCAAACAAATAATGCAGACGTTACTAATGATGTGTATTCCAACGCACAAACAGGTAACAATAACGCAAATAGAAATACCGGAGGCGATGTATTAGTCCTTACAGGCCATGCTGCCAATGATACTACACTCAGAACTGCAGCAAATGCAAATGTTGCAACAATGGGAAATGGAAGTACTGGGAATGAAGGCAGTGGAACAGGAGACCTGAAAATTTCAGGCAATGGATTTGCCAGTGATAATAACATCAATTTGACTAACAATAATGCGGCAATACTCGTCCAAGACAATAATGCACACATTACCAATAGAGTCAATTCTGATGCAAAGACTGGTCGCAACAACGCCGATGAAAATACCGGAGGCAACGTGACTGTTGACACAGGCAATGCTCTCAACACAACCCGTGTTGATACAATGGCTAACTTTAACAGTGCAGATATGGGAAATTGCGGATGTACTCTTGGTGACTTCTCAGGAAAGATCTCTGGAAACGGAGCTCGTTCTAACAGTCATCTCAATTTATTCCGTAACGACACTATGTCTGTTTTCCAAGGTGGGCAAGAAAACGGCAACAGTGCTGATATCGTGAATGATGTAAGCAATAAGGAACAATCTGGTAATAATAATGCACAGAGAAATACTGGTGCAGTATCGAGTGACCCAGTTGATGTCGTAACAGGTCATACAGGGACAGATACCCTAGTTCGCAACCAAACAGGCGTTAACATGTTTGGACCAAGTGTACATCTTCCAGGAGGAACAGATCTTAATTTTACATTCGATCTGAATGGCCTTCTTGGATCTCTACACCTATAAATAAGTTCTTTCTGTAGGGAGCTTGGAGAAGCACTTCTCTCCAAGCCCTACAGGAGGACAGGGGAAATAAAAATAAATAAAAACAAAACAAACAAATGATACATACGAATATATGAAGCAATTAATAAAAAAATCACTAGCCATAACAGCTCTCATGACTATACTTCTTTTTAATACAATTCCTGCGCATGCTACTGATATTCCTACTCCGCCAACTGCTCCGTCTGCACCAAGTGCTCCTTCAGCCCCAACTCCTCCAACTGTCTCAACTGCAAACAGTACTACGAACGATTCTACTCCACCTTCTGATCCAACCCCATCTCCTACAAATACTACTAGCTCAGACCCAACCGTAACGCCTTCTCCCACAGACACCCCTTCTCAAACAGCTAGTACAACAAACCAACCTACTCCTACTCCAACAACAATTCCTGAAAATCAACCTTCCCCAACCCCAGCTTCTTCGAAACCTACATCTACCTCCCAAAACCCAACAGCAGTCACTAATTCGGGTAACGGAGCCAATTCAAATAACTCTTCCTCAACTCAGGCAGCCAATACAACAAGTGCCATCCAAACGAATACTTCCAGTTCTATTCAAACTCTCACTCAGGGATCAACAACGGGAAAAAATAATGCTTCAGAAAATGTTGGAGACACGACCACCAAAACAGGGAATGCAAATGTCTCAGGAACTATCATTACTGCACAAAATACGAATGTCGATGGGGTAGCAGTCGCTGAGTTTAACATTGCAGATAATCATACAGGTGATATTGTTTTGGATTTTGGAGCTAACTGTATTAGTGGATGCTCATCAACAATTCCTGGAGAAGTGGTAAAAAATATTGGCAACGGAGCAGGAAGCACCAACACCGCTTCTTCCTCCAACAATACTAACAATGGTACATTTCAAAATAATGATGGGAGTGTTGGAAATAATTTAGTCCTCGCTGCAGACTCAGGGAATAATCTATCAAACAGGAATACGAATGGAACTACTACTGTCCAAACAGGAAATGCCAATGTCTCCGCAAATTCACTAACATTTTTAAACAACAATATTGCAGGAGGGAAAGTAGTATACGGCATTGTAAATATCTATGGGAATCTTCAAGGAGATATTATTTTGCCTGAATCTGCTTTGCAGAATTTTAATCCTTGTCCAAATAGATGTGCAACAAGTACAACCAATGCAATAAACAGTGGCAATGGTGCGGGTTCAAATAACTCTTCCCAAACAACCCAAAACTCCCAAGCATTCCTAACCCAGACCAACAATGCAGTTATAGACAATAATCTCCTGCTTGCTAGTACAACAGGCGATAATCAAGCAACACGCAATACAGGGGGAGAAACTACAGTAACAAGCGGACAAGCATCTGCTGATTCTCATGTTGTAAATATTGCCAATTCCAATATTTCTGGAGGTAATTTTTGGCTGGTACTCATCAATAAAGCAGGGCAGTGGATAGGAAAACTCATAGGGGGTCCTGATGGTGCAACCTCTGCATCTAACGGTTTAACATTGACAACAGACAGTAATGGCAATGTTACAGCAAGCAATAATGGAAATGGAGCAGGAAGTAATAACAATACAAATATAACAAACAACACGAATACGACAACCGTGCAAAACAATATTGCAAAAGTAGGGAATACTCTCAATCTTTCAGCCAATACCGGAGGAAATACTGCAAATGAAAATACTGGGGGAAACGTCAATGTTCAGACGGGTGATGCAAAAATACTTGCTAATATCGTCAATTTTGTTAACGACAATATTATTGGAAGTGGAAAATTATTTGTAACAGTAGTTAATGTCTTTGGAAAATGGGTAGGAGATTTTGTAACACCTGGACATGAAAAACAAAAGAATACAACTGTTGAAAATAATAGCACTCCTCCAGCAACTCCTACTAGTACTCAAAATATACTGTCTCAGATTCTTACCGTTACTCCTATTCCCACGACTGCTGCTGTTCAACAAAACAACAACAGTACAATTGAAAATCCAGTTGTAGAAAAGCAGATGGGAGCATCTTCTCAAGGAGTACTAGGAACTATTTCTACAACAGTTACTAATGGACAAAAAACAACAGTTGCTGCAATACATACCATCATTCCTTCCAAAAAAAATATACAAATAAATTTAGCATGGATACTACTGGGAGTATTTCCTCTTACGTTAAGTGTACTGCTTGTCAAGACATTTAGAAAACCATAAAAACTCTGCACTCAGTGCAATTCCTAACCCAAGAAGCGCATGAAATTCGAGAGGAATAGGAATTGATGAGAAAGAAAAATTGTGTAATAACAAATTACTCTCATTAGCATTGATAAAAAGGAGTAAAAATACCAAAAGAAAAATAGCTCCATCTTTTTTCTTTTTTGTTTGAAATATTCGAAGCAATAGTGCAAGACATAACGGCAAAAGAAAAACCAAATGATGCCCCCATGCAAGGGGAGTGATAATAAGAATTGTACCTCCCAAAATAAAACTAAAAAAAAGGAAGTCAGAAAAAACTGTTGACTCCCTTTTTATAAAAGAAAGAAAAGACATGGTAAGAAAAACCATGTACGTACAAAGTGTCACAAGAGATTGTACTTTCGAAAATGTAGGAAAGTAGAAAAGAAAAAAGGATGAGAATGATTGATCCGTGTTATTCGTATGTAATGGAGTAACTACCATCGATGCATAGGTAAGATATTCAGTAATATAATGGAAATCTCCAAAAGTTCCAATAAACAAACTACTGATAAAAATACCTCCTGTTACTATGACAACACTCCACTGTTTTTTACAAATAAAATAGAACAGAAGGAATAATGGAAAAACTTTTAAAGAAGCAGCAATACCTAATGATATACCACTGAAAAGTTGATACTTTGTTGTATTTTTTTGAGAAAAGAAAAATGACAATATAAGGAAAAATAAAACAACAATATTATTCTGACCAAAAAGCAGTGTTTCTCTCACTGGTTCCAAAAGTAAAAGAGCAGAAAGTAACAGTAAGAGATGTCTTGTTTTAAGAAAAACTCCATGCAATTTCAGAATCAGAAAAGTAGTACTCAGAAGACACACGAGCGAAATACTATTCCATATACTTATTGCTACTGCTTCTGGTAGTAATGTAAATGGAAGCAAAAATGGCAGAATAGATGGAGGATAGCTAAAAGGTATTGTTCCAAGAAGCAAAGGATAGAGCGGTTTATGAGCCTTTGCTAAGTTGAGAGCCAATAGGTAAATACCAAAATCTAATCTAGCCGTAGGAGGATAAACAAATGTAAAAAATGTAATTGTTATAACAAATGCAAGAAGAAAAAGAGAAAGATAATCAATAAGAGAAAACTTGTTCATAAAGTTCTTCTATAATAAATAAGCAATTCTTATTTGTAAACAACCATAGTAGTATCTTTCCAACCTAGTTTTTCATTCTTTATTCTTCCATTTTTGACATATTCTTTTCATATTGACCTGCCACTCATTAGGATATAAAGGAGGTTGGACAACATGTTTTTAAAATTTGCCACTATTTTTCGCCGAGATAGTCCTTCTCCCATTACCTCTACAGAAAAACAAAAATTGGATCATTTGAAAAGTAAATGTGACTGTATTCTTTTTAGAACGAAAACAGTTTTCCCTTTTGATTTTTTCCCAGATGATCTTATTATCGATAGCGAAAAGGTAAATATTATTATTAGAGATTTTTTTGGAGCAGAGCAAATTCACGGCATCCCAATTAAGAATATTACAGACCTTTCTGTCGAACACAGTGCTTTTTTTGCAACACTCCATATTCTTCCAGGGAGAGTCTTCCAGAATCAAGTAGTCAGCATACGACATCTCAAAAAAAATGATGCAATCAAAGCAAGAAATATTATTCAAGGATTAATCATTGCAGATAGGGAAAATGTTGAACTAAGTAACTCTATTCACACTCATGATGGCATAGATGAAATTGAAGCAATTGGTAAACCAATATCATCTTGATACCTCAGATATCATGCAGCATATTCTGACCTTCCAAAGTTATTGAATACTTGATGTAAGATTGTAGATTGGAGTAATAATAGAAATAATAAGGAAGGACACACCTACACCCAAAACGATCATAATAAATGGCTCCATAGCAGTTGTTAACGTCTTCACAGTCCCATCAACTTCACGTTCAAAATATTCACTGACTTTCAGAAGTGATTCATCCAATTTTCCTGTTTGCTCGCCAATTTTTACCATTTGAACAAGGATTGGAGGGAATATATCAAATGCTGCCATTGCATCGCCAATAGAAATTCCTTTTTCAACACGTTTGGCAATTTCCTGAATCGCATTTTCATAAATAACATTTCCCGATGTATCCGCAGATTCGTTAAGGGACTGAACAACTAATGTTCCTGCACCGACTAAAAGACCAAACGTACGAGAAAATTCAGCAAGAATTGTCTGACTAATAAGTTTACCGAAAACAGGTAATTTCAATTTAAGTCCATCCGTTATAAGCTCTCCAGAGTCTGTTTTAACCCATCTGCTATATGCAATACTTAGTGCAATGATTCCACCCAACATAACAGGCCAAAAAGTGATTGTTGCATTTGAAATAGTTACAAGCACTTGTGTTGTAAAGGGAAGAGGGATATTTAAATTCTGATATAAAACAGTAAGCTGTGGGATAACAAAGATCATCATAACAAACATTACCAAAACCATCAAAACGATAACAATAACAGGATACATAAGAGCTGATTTAATCGTACCTTTCAATTTTTCCTGCTTTTCCAAATTATCAGCTAACCGAAGTAATACTTTATCTAAAAAGCCTGAGGATTCTGCTGCTTTAATAAGAGCAATGTATATTTTACTAAAAATTTTTGGGTATTTTTCAATGGCATTTCCAAATGTTTTTCCTTCTTGCACATCAGCAATAATACCAACAACAACTTCTTTCATAAGTGGATTTTGAATTTGTTCTTTGAGAATTGATAATGCCTGCATAAGAGTCAATCCTGATGAGAGAATAGAGGAGAGCTGTCTAGTAAATAATACTAAATCGGAATTGGCAGATTTTTTAAAGAGAGAAGCAAAAGGAAGTTCTTTTTTCTCTATTGCGCGAATAGATAATGGTAGCATTTCTTTTCCACGAAGAAAGAAAGCAGCCTCTTGCGTATCTTTTGCTTCCAAAACTCCTTGGATAAGTTTGCCTTCTTTAGTAGTTGCTCTATATTGTACTTTCATAGATAGGGTAAATGGGTTAACCTGTAAGCGTTAAGAATTAAGAAAATATTTTTTCTTATTGTACTTTTATCCTTAACTATTGACGCTTGACGGTTAGCGCTACTCTTATCCAACCATTCTTAGGAGTTCTTCAGGATGCAAGCTGTAGGATTTTGCCGTATCAAGACTAATGCCACCTGATAAAACAAGTTGGGAAAGGGAATTATCCAGAGTCATCATTCCCACATCTTGAGATGTTTGGATAATGGAATCAATTAAGTGTGTTTTACCATCTCGAACATTACTTGCAACAGCAGGAGTCCCAACCAATACTTCAACAGCAGGGATTCTTCCACCGCTAATCTGGGGAACAAGTCTTTGTGAAATAATGCCTTTTAAGGTAAAAGAAAGCTGTGTACGGATTTGACTTTGCTGATGCTCAGGGAATGAATCAATAATACGATCTATGCTTTGTGCTGCTGAATTTGTATGAAGCGTGGATAAAACCAAATGCCCAGTCTCTGCAATGGTCATGGCAGCCTGCATTGTGTCAGGATCTCTCATTTCTCCAATAAGAACAACGTCTGGATCTTCGCGTAGAGCAGAACGAAGTGCCATTGTCCAGGAATGCGTATCTGTTTTCATTTCACGCTGGGAAATTAGACTTTTTCCATTGGGATAGACATATTCAATTGGATCTTCAATTGTTAAGATATGAGACGCCCGAGTCATATTAATTTCATTAATAATTGATGCAAGGGTTGTTGATTTTCCTTGACCCGTTGGACCAGTAACAAGAATAAAGCCTTGGCGAAGGTTTGCAAAATTATGACAAATTTGGGGAAGATGCAAATCTTCTATTGTCTTTATAACTTTTGGTAAAAATCGAAAAGCAGCGCATAACTCGCCCCGTTGATAATAAGCATTCACACGAAAACGTCCTAAATCTCCATAAATTCCTCCTCCATATGGTAGTGAAAAATCTAACTCTTTATTTGCAGTGAGTAAATCTTTTTGCTCCTTTGAAAGAAGTCCATAGACCATGCTCTGCACACTCTCACTACTCATTGAGGGGATGGAAGAAATGTATTGAAGCATACCGTCAATTCTGACAGCAGGAGGAAGACCTGGCAACAAATGCAAATCAGATGCATTATTTTTAACAACAAGTGCAAGTAATGTTTGTAAATCCATAAATTCTGTTTCTGTTACTAGCTTCTAGAAACTAGTTATTATATTTATTGTAAATGTTTTCTTAATGAAACACTAGCTCCTGTTACCTAACACTTAGGAGCTGATAACTAGTAGCTAGTTTTACTCCTGAGCAACTCTAAGAACTTCTTCAATAGTTGTTACACCTGAGAGGGCTTTTAAATAACCATCTTGTTTCATGGTGATCATATTTTCTGCCCGTGCTTGTTTTTCAATTGTTTCTGCATCTGCACGCTGCAATACTAAGTGCGCAATTTTCTCAGTAATAGTCAACACTTCAAAAATGCCAACTCGACCAAGATATCCTGAATCTCCACACTCATTACATCCTGTCCCTCTATACAATTTTAATTCTCCTGCTGGAAGAAGAGGTCCTAAATTAGTTTTCATTTCTTCAATCAATTGAGGAGCTGGAGTATACGATGTTTTACAATGTTCGCAAATTTTTCGGGCAATTCTTTGTCCCATAACCGCAGTAATTGTCGATGCTAAAAGAAACGTTTCAGCACCCAAATCTAAAAGACGGGGAAGAGCGCCAGCAGCATTACTGGTATGCAGTGTTGAGAAAACTAAATGACCGGTAAGTGCTGCTTGAATGGCCAAATCAGCTGTCTCACCATCACGGATTTCTCCTACAAGAATAATATTTGGGTCTTGTCGTAAAAAAGAACGAAGTCCTGAAGCAAAGGTAAGTCCAACAGCTGGATTAATCTGAACTTGATTGACTCCACCAATTTGATACTCGACAGGATCTTCAAGAGAGACAATATTGACTCGGGTAGTATTGAGTTTGGACAAAACAGCGTACAGCGTAGTCGTTTTACCAGAACCTGTAGGACCAGTAACCAAAATAATGCCATGAGGTCGAAGGATTGCCGTTTCCAAAGCTTTAAGAGAAATACCTGATAATCCTAACTCAGGAAGTGTTGGAATTCCTCCAGACTTTTTGAGCAAACGCATAACAATTTTTTCTCCATCCACGGTTGGCAAAACAGATATACGAAGATCAACTTCATTTGCACCGGCTTTAAAGTTAAATCGTCCATCTTGAGGGGTACGATGTTCGTCAATTTTCATTTCTGAAAGTACTTTAATACGAGAAATAACAGCATCCTGAACAGCTTTTGGCAAAGAAAGTCTGTCGTACAAAATACCATCAATTCTATACCGCACTCGAACCCTATCCTCCATAGGTTCTATATGCACATCTGAAGCACGAGAATTTACTGCATAGTCAAGAATCGTTGCAACAATTTTGGCAATAGGAGCTTCTTTTATTATTTGCCCCAATTGATCTGCATTAATTGTTTTTGCTTTATTTTCCTGTTTTAGCTCTTCTGTTTCTTTCACAGCCTTTCCTACTTCTCCAACTAATTCTTGACGATATTGCACATCAATCGCATTTTTAACTTCTTCCGGAGATGCAGCAAAAGTCTTTATGGTAAGCCCTGTTTTCTGACGAATAAATTGTTGTGCTTCCAGATCTACAGGGTTTGCCATGGCAACAGAAAGTATTTTTGTTTTGTCATCATACATAAAAGGAATAAGATTAAATCTCTCAACAACAGCACGGGGAATAAAGCTTAATGCTTCAGGCGAAAAAGATGCTGTAGCAAGAGAAATATATGGCACTCCAAGCATGCGTGCTTTTGACTCAGATATTTTTCCACTATCAACAATGTTTTTTTCAAGCAAGACATCTTCTATTGATTTATTTTGCGTTGCACTTTGCACACGAACTTCATCTGCTTGTTCTTGTGTAAGAAGCTTTTGCTCAAGGAGCATATCAAGCATTGATTGTGTACCAGGAGAAGCAGAAAAAAACTGTGTTGGTGAAGGGGTAAGTGTCGTATCAGAAGGACCTTGTGAAGGCACATCTACAGTAGGAGCCGCAGGAAGGGTTGTTGCAGCAGAATCAACCGCAGGGATAGGGGGAATAGGTGCTACAGGTACTGTTGCAGAAACATCCGGTTGCATTGTAAGAGCAATTACAGTAGTGGGATCGACCGAAACAACAGGAATTTCTCCAGTGGAAGGAACTACTGTAGCAGAAACATCACCAACAGGAGCCCCAGCTGGTGATTGGACAATTTGATCGGGCATTACTTTTATAGTAGGGTAACTTCAGCTATAATGTCAATAAATCTATTGATTCATTGTTCTCCCATAGCCTTCGGTAAATTGCCTTACAATGAATCAACGCAAAGTTTATGAATAGTTTTATTCTTATTGCTAAAGATCCAACCAAACGTAAAGAGTATCTTGATGAGTTTTGCACAAAACAAAAGATTAGTCCTTTTGACCTGACAACAATTACCCCAGACACTCCTTCTATCGGAATAGAAATCATTCGTGACATGCAAAAGCATATCCATTTCAAACCGCTGAAAGGAGAAAAAAAACTTATTGTCATTGAACAGGCCCAGAGCCTCACATCTGAAGCACAAAATGCACTCCTGAAAATTCTAGAAGAACCCCCTCTCCATACATACTTTTTTCTCTCTGCGACAAGTGACGATGCTTTCCTTCCAACAGTTCTCTCCAGATGCAAAGTCATTACTCTTGAAGATGAAGAAGAACATATCACTGAAGAAACAGAAGAAGCATTCTTACATATTTTTCAAAACCTTACCCATGATACCATTGCCTTCAAACTCTCTTTAGCAGAAAAAGTATCTTCTGATAAAAGCAAAGCAAAAGAATGGCTAGAAAATATGATAACTATCTTACGAAAAAAAATGCTTAAGAATCCGGAGGAGGGTAGGGAAGTGGTACTGGTTTTGGAAAAGCTTCAAGAAGCACATACTATCATGCAAACAACCAACGTCAACCTCCGGTTACTTTTAGAACATACATTTTTAACAATTTAGCAATGAAACAATTTAATAACATACTTTTCTCCGATCCTATTATTAATACCTTAATCACAAAATATCCTGCTCCAACATTTGCTGACAAGTCAGATTTTCTTTATGAAAATCTTATCGAGTCAATTATTTCACAACAGCTCTCAATCAAAGCAGCAGATACCATTTTTGGAAGATTTAAACATTTATTTAATCCTGAACCTGCTTCAAAATCCCTTCCTACAATGAGTGAAATGACAAAGCAATCTCTTCCTTTTCCTACTCCTCAACAGATCTTAGCAATGCCAAATGAAACCATTCGAACAGCCGGTATTTCTTTTCAAAAAATTTCTTATATAAAAAGTGTGGCAGACGCTTTTGTTAGTGATCTAATAGATACAGAGAAAATTAACCACATGAGTGATGAAGAAGTTATTGCCACACTCACGCAAATTCGTGGAGTAGGGAAGTGGACAGCAGAAATGGTACTCATCTTTACCCTTAATAAGCCTGATGTTTTTTCTGTTGGTGATTTGGGCCTTCGCAATGCTATCACCAAACTCTATGGTATTACCGACCAAAAGAAAATGCTCACACTATCTGAAACGTGGAAGCCATATAGAAGCACTGCCTCTTGGTATCTCTGGAGAAGTTTAGAAAATAAATAGCTTCTTTCTGCTACAATTAACGCACAAAGGAGGTGTGAAGAATATGGCAGACAAAAATAATCAGCAGCGGGGAATAGCAATCAATGTCAATCCAACAGCAACTCCCGTCTTATACACAGATAATGTGTTGATGAATACCAACGAAAATGGGGTAGTATTGGATATTGCTCAACGCGTAGGATCCAGTAACCAATCTAATGTGGTAGCACGAATTGGTATGAGCCGTGAGCATGCAAAAAAACTCGTGAAAGAATTAGGAAGACTTTTGGCAATGACTGAGGGAGCTATCCAGACAGGGAGTAAAAAAGGGAACTAAAATAGCTCTTACTTCTCTTCTGATTTTTTTGCTTTTTAAGTTTCTTTCTATAAGGAAATAAGCTATAACACTTCTCTTACTATCTTCTCGTCTCCCTCATTTGTGTTCTTGGTATCCTATGTGCTATCTGTTTTGATCTTATCATGTTAAGCTTGAAAGATATATTCCATCGTGCACACCTTAGTGGCGAACCATCTCATGCAGTTGTACGGAATATTGGGGCAGTACAACAGAATGCACGAGACCTTATCGATGAAGTTTTTAGCCAAACCCTCGTACAGCAACGTGTCCCAAACCTTTCCAAGCAAGCCATTGCAGGAGCATATTTAACACAACGAGCTCTGCATCATGCAGAATATGCCCAAAACCTCGCACAACACACATCAAAGAAAGCACAGCTACGCGCGCGGCAATTATCGGAAGAAGTACAATCATGTATGATTGCTGCAATGAATATATATCCTCAGATTGTTGAAGAACTTTTAGGAGAGAAGCAACCTTTTCCACCCTCTCATCCCCATGTCGTTGCACGGGTTTTGGGTAGACGGCTAGCAGACATACAAGCAGAACAAGGTATTTCGGAGAATCTCTTTCAACAAATTGGACAAGAAATCCCTTTTATTGTCGGAAGATTTTCACGACGCCAAAGAAGAGCATTTCGTAGTGCTTCATAGCATGCTTTTTTCTTATAGGTCATAGTTACTACAATCCTCATCTTGTGTATAATTTGTACTAATGTAGGCACAAAAGTGCAGATTACTATAGTCCATTGCCTCATGCTCAATGAGTATGCTAATATAGGTTGTATGGCAAAATCCTCAGACTATTCTGCACAACAGATACAAGTATTAGAAGGTCTTGAACCAGTGAGAAAAAGACCTGGAATGTATATAGGATCTACTGATGTTATTGGTCTCCATGAATCACTCAGAGAAATCATTGATAATGCAGTTGATGAAGCATTAGCAGGCTTTGCAAAAAATGTGTGGATTTCTCTGAATAATGACGGCTCAGCAACAGTTTCTGATGATGGACGAGGCATTCCTGTTGATATAATGCCTCAATTTAATAAAAGTGCTTTGGAAATTGTTATGACGAAATTGCACGCCGGAGGAAAATTTGGTGGGGGAGCATATAAAATTTCAGGAGGATTGCATGGAGTCGGTGCTGCTGTGGTAAATGCTTTATCTACAGATTTATGGGTTGAAGTGAAAAAAGGAAGTAAAATATATAGACAACAATATAAGATAGGTATTCCTCAAGCAGACGTTGCAGTCGTCAAAGATTCATTCCTTCCGTCAGTTTTCCCACTCAAGCAGTCAGAAACTGGGACAACCGTTACCTTCTTCCCAGATACCACCATTTTCCAGACAGGAGAATTTGATTTTGAGTATGTAAAGAAAATGATTCGGGAAAGAGCGTATCTTGTTCCAAAATTGTATTTCCATTTATTTGATAAAAGAGAAGGTAAAGAAAAAGAAATTAACTATTATTTTGAAGGTGGTATTACTGCTCTTGTTGAGAAAATTAATGACAACAAAGAGCCTCTCCATGAAGCAATTACTATTAATAAATCAGATGGAGATGTACAAGTTGAAGTTGCTCTTCAATACAACAATGGTTACACAGAAAATGTTGAATCTTATGTTAACGTTATTAACACTATAAATGGTGGAACTCACTTAACCGGATTTAAGATGGCACTTACCCGGGCTATCAATGATTACGGTAAAAAGATTGGATCATTCAAAAATGAAGAAGACTCCATTATGGGAGATGATACACGAGAAGGTCTTACCGCAGTTTTATCAGTGAAAATGCCCCAGGATAATATCCAATTCGAAGGCCAGACGAAAGGAAAATTGGGGAACTCAGAAATTCAGCCATTAGTCCAGCAAATTGTTAAAGAAGGACTTTCAGTCTATTTTGAAGAAAATCCTTCAACCGGCAAGAGAATTCTTGAGAAAGTATACCTAGCAGCAAAAGCTAGACTCGCAGCACGTGCTGCAAAAGAAGCAATCTTAAGAAAAGGAGCACTGGAAGGCTCTACTCTTCCTGGTAAACTTGCTGACTGTCAGGAAAAAGATCCAAGTATTTCAGAGTTATACCTTGTCGAAGGAGATTCTGCAGGTGGATCAGCAAAGCAGGGGAGAGATAGAAAATTCCAAGCTATTTTACCTCTCAAAGGTAAGATTTTGAATACTGAGCGCGCAAGACTGGATAAAATGATTGAACATGAAGAAGTAAAAAATCTCATTGTCGCTTTGGGAATGGGAATTGGAGACCAATTACGGCCTGAGAAGTTACGTTATCACCGAATTATTATCATGACTGATGCAGATGTTGACGGAGAGCATATTGAAACACTCATTTTGACATTTTTCTACAGACATTTGCCAGATATTATTAGGAATGGGTACCTCTATATTGCTCAACCACCACTTTTTAAAGTAGCGGCAGGAAAAGATATTGTGTATGCCTATACTGAAGAAGAAAGAGAAGTTGCACTTAAACAACTGAAAGACAAAAGAGGATTGACTGTACAGAGATATAAAGGTTTGGGAGAAATGAATCCTGAGCAACTGTGGGAAACAACAATGAATCCAAAAAATCGAGTCCTTAAGCAAGTGGCTATTGATGATGCAGAAGAAGCAGATGCAGTCTTTACTATGCTTATGGGAGATGAAGTCCCACCACGAAAATACTTTATTCAAAATAATGCCCATATGGCTACCTTGGATATTTAATCTATAGTAAAAAATGATATAATAATAGTATGCCAGACTTTAATAAAATACTTACACCAGGGGACGTAGATAATGGACTTGTTAATGCTATTGTCGATATTCCTGAAGGATCATCACTTAAAATAGAATACGATCGAGAACATGGCATATTTATGCTCGATCGAGTGGAGCCAAATATTTTTCCAAAACCTGTTAATTACGGGTTTATTCCTCAGACAAAAGATACAGATGGTGATGAGTTAGATGTTTTATTATTCTGTAACGAACCAATTCCAACAGGTGTCTATGTAAAAGCAAAAATTATTGGTATTTTTAATTTTGAAGATGATGGAGAAATGGATTACAAAATTGTTTGCGTTCCTGAAGATGACAGAAACACAGGCGATGCAATTACTTCAGTAGATGATCTTGGAAAGCGTTGGAAACAGAAAATAGAGTTTCATTTTGCTCACTATAAAGATCTTAAAAAACCCGGTACGACAAAAGTGTTGGGATGGGGAGATATTGAAGAAGCAAAAAAGATTGTCCACGAGTGTATCGCCCGATACCAACAAGAGGGCTTCTCCAAATAACATATGGCTGACATAGGTAAATTACTACGAACAGAGTTAACACATGAAATGAAGCGTGCGTATTTAGATTACGCAATGTCTGTTATTGTCGATCGTGCACTCCCTGATGTTAGGGATGGTCTGAAACCGGTGCATAGACGTATTTTGTACGCGATGAATGAGATGGGTCTGGACCACTCTGCAAAATACAAAAAGTCAGCAACTGTTGTTGGAGAAGTGCTTGGTAAATATCATCCTCATGGAGATGTACCTGTGTATGATGCCATGGTTAGACTGGCTCAAGATTTTTCACTGAGATATCCTCTTATTGACGGACAAGGAAACTTCGGCTCACTCGATGGAGATCCACCAGCTGCGATGCGTTATACCGAAGCAAGAATGGCAGCAATAGCAAGTGAAATGTTATGGGATTTAGACAAGGAAACCGTCGATACGAGACCAACGTTTGATTCGTCTCGTCAAGAGCCAGTATACCTTCCTGCAAAATTGCCAAATTTGCTTCTTGCCGGAGCAGAAGGTATTGCTGTTGGTATGGCCACTAAAATTCCCCCTCACAATCTTACTGAAGTCATTGAAGCCATCCAAGCAATGATTGCAAAAAGTAAGATAGAAAAACTTGGGGAAATTGCACAACCTACCAAAGGGGATAGTACAGAAGGAGCAGCACTTCCAGCGTCTGCTCTTGCCGAACATGAAAATGTCAAAATAAGCCTGACATCAGATATTACTATTGATGAATTACTTGAGCATGTGAAAGGGCCTGACTTCCCAACTCGAGGTATGATTTATGACATTAACGAAATTCGCAATCTCTATACAACAGGAAAAGGGAAAATTATTATCCGAGGAAAAGCAGAAATTGAAGATATTGGTCAGGGAAAATCAGCAATTATCATTACAGAACTTCCATATCAAGTGAATAAAGCACTCCTTGTGAGTCGCATTGCAGATTTGGCAAAAGAGAAAAAAGTAGAAGGCATTACCGACCTTCGAGATGAATCAGATAGACATGGTCTTCGTGTTGTCGTTGAATTAAAAAGAGATGCAAGTCCTAAGAAAGTCCTGAATAACCTCTACAAAAATACTGCACTCCAAACCTCTTTCCCAGGTAATGTTGTTGCACTTGTTGATGGGACACCTCAAACACTTACTCTCAAAGCAATTTTAGAAGAATATATTAAACACCGCTTTATTGTTGTTACAAGACGTTCGCAATTTGAATTACGACAAGCAAAAGCAAGACTCCATATTTTAGAAGGACTTAAGATTGCAGTGGACCATATTGATGCTGTTATTGCAACGATTCGTGCCTCAAAAGATCAAGAAGAAGCAAAGAAAAATTTGATGGAGAAATTCAAACTTTCAGACTTGCAAGCAACAGCCATTTTAGACATGCAATTGAGACGTCTCGCAGCACTTGAGAGACAAAAAATTGAAGATGAGCTTATGATGATTCGCGAAACTATTGCATACTTGGAAGATTTACTTGCACATTCTGAGAAGATTCTCAAAGTCATTGGAGAGGAGCTCAAGCAACTCAAAGAAAAATATGGTGACGAAAGACGAACAAGAGTCTTCAAAGGAAAAGTAGATGAGTTCTCAGAAGAAGATTTAATTCCAAATGAGCCAACGGTGATCACGATCACCAATACCGGATATATTAAAAGACAATCAACCTCCTCATTCTCAACGCAAAATAGAGGGGGGAAGGGAGTAAAAGGCATGACAACAAAAGATGAAGATGACATTATGACGATCCGTTATGCTCAAACACATGATAATTTACTTTTCTTTACTAATAAAGGAAAAGTCTACCAGTTGAAAGCATACGAAATTGCAGAGAGTAGTAGAACAAGTAAAGGATCTGCAGTCGTTAATTTGCTTAACATCGAAGCAGGAGAGAGAGTTGAATCATTTATTAGTTACTCTGGAAAAATTGAAGGGAAATACGTCTTCCTTTCAACTCGCAATGGAACTGTTAAAAAATCCGCAGTTGCTGAATTTACAAATATTAGGCGCTCTGGAATTGTTGCCATAAAGCTGGATCCAAAGGATGAATTGGTATGGAGTAATCTTACAACCGGAAACAATGATATTTTGCTTGTCACGAGAGATGGAAAAGCCATCAGATTCTCTGAAGAAGATGTCAGGCCAATGGGTCGTGCAACACAAGGAGTGAGAGGTATTAAAATCCCAACAACAGATCAGCTTATTAGTATGGATGTTATTGGTCATGATGATAAGGATGCAGTCTTATTGACTATTATGGAAAACGGTCTTGGCAAAAAGACATTAGCCAGTGAATTTAGAGGACAGAGCAGGGGAGGCATGGGAGTGAAAGTAGCCAATGTTACCGAAAAAACAGGAAAAGTTGTTGTATCACAAATTATGCCTGCTGGTTGTAAAGAAGTTATTATGACATCAAAAAAAGGACAAGTCGTCCAGCTTGAAGCAGTCTCTATTCCAAGGCTCTCACGAGCAACCCAAGGCGTTATCCTTATGCGCTTTTCAAAAGAAAAAGATATGATTGCCTCCGCTACCTGCGTTGAAGAAAAAACCTAATACCTACGTTCATAGTCCATTGACTTCTTATATAAAGGAATTTATATTTAATGTATGAAACCAATTCCAGTAACAGAAGAGAAATTAAGGGATGTTTTATCAGAATTTCGTAGTGAAATTTTTGAGCGATTAGAGGATATTTCTGGCCAGCTTGAAACCATCCGTGAAGAACAAACAATCGGATATCATCAATTCAAAGACCTGGAAGAAAAAGTAGAAGGTCACGAAAAAAGAATTATTGTGTTTGAGCCTACTCATTCTTAAATCTTCAATCCTAAATCCTAAATCTTTGGTATAATACTCCCATGATTATTGACGGACGGACTATTGCCAATCATATATTAGCAGAACTTTTAATTCGAGTTGACGATCTACAAGAGGAGTATAATATACAACCTCACTTGGCAGTCATCAGAGTAGGGGAAGATCCAGCAATTACTTCATATATTAATCAAAAAGAGAAAATGGCAAAAAAAATTGGCGCTGTTGTCTCTGTGTATAATTTCCCTGAATCAGTAACTCAGCAAACTTTAAAAGAATCCATTGCCTTTCTGCAACAAAAAACAGATATTCACGGTCTTATTTTACAGCTTCCTGTCCCGTCTCACATTAATTATGAAGAGCTAATTCATGATATTCACCCAGATAAAGATGTCGATGGATTTGTCTCAGGCTCTCAATTTGTTATCCCCGTTGCATCAGCTGTTATGAAAGCACTGGAAATTCCTATGATAAAAGAAACTCTCACAACAGGAGCGTCATTCAATGAATGGGTACGATCAAAAAAAATTGTTGTGATGGGAAAAGGCAAAACAGGAGGATTACCTATTATCCAGCTTTTAAGAGAGCGGGGAGCAGATGTACGAGTTATTGATTCCCAAACAGAAAATCCTACAGCAATTACCCAAGAAGCAGATATTGTTATTACAGCAGTAGGCAAACCCAACATACTCACAGCAGACATGATTAAAAAAGATGCCATTCTTATTGGTATTGGCATGGGTATGGACACCGAAGGTAATTTTGTCGGTGACTACAATGAAAAAGATATACAAGACAAAGCAGCATGGTATACTCCAATTCCTGGAGGAGTGGGGCCAATAAACGTTGCTTGCCTTATGGAAAATCTCGTAATAGCTGCAGAGCATTCAGTAAAAAATTGACACAGACATCCTCGGAAGATCAGCAAAAAATATTGACAAGCATACGCTGACGAAACATTCATTCATCAATTGTGAGACTTTTATCTTTGTCCACTGGCTTCTTTTTTGGTATTATCCAGAGCACATACACAACTTTTTTTGTCCCATCCTTCTGGGACAAATTTTGTCTATATTTAGCCTTGATTTGGACTAGACTGCTGTGCTATTATTCCTTATAAGATAACTGGGTGGGGAACCCTAGCAATATAGTCATACGTAATAACACTGCTTACCTGCTCCATACATCTGCTCAACTAAAAAAATAATAAGTAATCAAAAGATAAAAGAAATACATACATGCTCAATAAATAATAACAAACAAATCAGCACATTCAAAAACAAAAAACAAAGAAAATAAAAAAGAAATAAAGGAATAAGAATAAATAGACACTACAGAAAAAAGAACATAGTAAAAAAAATCTATGGCAAAAAAGACAGTAACAAAAAAACAAGAAGTCATCATACTCCTTTTATATATTTTTCGTTTCGTAAACAGTAAACAAATTCAAGAGTTTTTAGCACATAAAGATCACAGAAGAATCAATAGCTGGTTGAAAGATTTAACAACCAAAGGATATATTGAAAGAGATTTTACTCCAATCTATGGTACCTTAACAAAACCTGCTGTCTATCATCTCTCTATTTTAGGGAGAAAGTACATGAAAGATACGTTTCAGTACAGTTTTCCTAGGTACTTGAAACGTATTGCTCGAGACAAAAAGACATCAAAAGGATTTCGTATTAAATGTCAGATTCTTGCTGATTGGTATATCATGCTCTTTTATCCACAAAAAGCAAAAGCTAAAGAAGTGAGTAGAGAAGACAAAAAGAACGACGGAGAAACACTCAAACGCCTTATTCAGGAAACAGTACCAAGCAGGACAAGTAAGAGTGTATACAAAAAGATAGACATGCGAGCACATACAGGCATTGCTATTGTTGACTCATTACTAACTCAGCTAACAACAGATACAGAAAAAGAAGAAAAAATTCCTCTCAATACCACAGAGTTTTTTACTCCTGCATATGTCCCTCCCTTTATACTCTTTGAGAAGATTACATCTGATGGATATATAAGGAGACGTGTACAAGGAGGCCTCATGTATGGATTCTTTTTTATCATTGATGCATATATTCCTCGATTTCTTTTGAGATATACATGCAAACGTATTTTTGAGTCTCTCGATGAGGAATATTGGGAGGATGAGCATATTCATTCCCTCAATATGTATTTCCTATGCCCAAATAACCAACTCATCATCTATATGAAGAGGATCGTCACCCAAAGTATGACTAACTATTATTCCCAAATTCCACTCACTATCTCTTTTGCTACAAGAAACCAGTTGTACACTAAAAAAGAAGGGAGGACAAAAGAAGTTGGATGGAAACGTATTTCATCTAATGATATCTAATATCTAAACATCAGGTAACGTAGAGAAAAGGTTTGTCATCTCTATCTTGGAACAAGAAGTGCTGTTGCAATCACATATGTGTAAGGAAGTACTCACTTTGTCACAATACAGGAGAAACAAAAACTTATTTACGTATCTTAAAGAGATATATACCCTGTTTCCCTCTTGACAACTATTCCTCATTTTCATTACTGTTAGAAAGGAAACATTTTTTAGAAAAAATGAGAAAATTCTAAAAAATGATGACTTGAAAAAGAAAATTTACTCCATTTTTCTTAATTTATGAGAAAAAATACTGAATACGTAAAAGTCTCCTCGTACGAAGGCCGAAAAGGTGAAGTCAACAAAGTCGTCTTATTATACTCAGGTGGCCTTGATACCTCAGTCATGCTTAAATGGATTGCACAGGAATATAAAGCAGAAGTGATTGCACTTACCATTGATATTGGACAGATTGCTGATGATCTAGAAACAATTAGAAAAAAGGCAATCAAACTTGGTGCAGTCAAATCATTCATGATTGATGCAAAAGATGAATTTGCAGAGGAATATATTGCCAAAGGAATAAAAGCCAATGCTTCCTATCAGCAAGAATACCGTCTGGCAACTCCTTTAGGACGACCACTGCTTGCAAAATGGGCAGTAAAAATAGCCGAGCAAGAAGGAGCTGATTGTATTGCTCATGGGTGCACGGGAAAAGGGAATGATCAAGTACGTATTGAAGGGACAATTCTTGCACTCAACCCTGACATGAAAATTATTGCACCTGTGAGAGAATGGAACATGGGCCGGGATGAAGAAATTGCATATGCAAAAAAACACGGAATTCCAGTGAGCCAAACAAAAGATAAGCCATATTCCTATGATGACAATATGTGGGGAATTTCCGGTGAAGGCGGAGAGATAGAAAATCCAGCCATTATTGCTCCTCTTGAAAAAATATTGTTGATAAATTCGCTTCCAGAAAAAGCTCCTGACGAGCCAGAAATTGTCGAACTAGAATTTGTGAAAGGCTTACCTGTTTCACTAAATGGACAACAGATGAAACTTGCCGATCTGATTATGACATTAAATACCATAGGAGCCAAACATGGTGTGGGGACAAATATTCACATTGAAGATAGGGTAGTGGGACTTAAGATTCGGGATATTTTTGAATCCCCAGCAGCAGAAGTCATTATCACTGCTCATAAACAACTCGAGGCATACGTCTCAACACGAGCAGAGAATGAGTTTAAATCACTGGTTGATACCAAATGGGCATACTTGTGTTATGGAGGATTATGGTATGAGCCTCTTATAGAAGACCTTAATGCATATATTGATAATGTGAATAAAAAAGTAACTGGAAAAGTAACACTGAAGCTATACAAAGGGAATGTGCATATGATTGCCCTGGAAACCCCAAATACAATCTTTGAAGAAAAATTGGCAACCTTTATGGCAAGTACTGCGTTCAACCAAAATGCTTCAGCTGGTTTTATTGAATTATATACGTTACAAATGAGACTAGCCCAACGGGCAGAACGAACAGCACTAGTGAGTATTGGAAAAAGAGCAAATAAAATAAAACTCCTTCCTGATATAAAGCATTTAGCTGCAATGAAATACCGGCTCTATGCCACATACAAAACACACAAATTTTTAAAGGCAAATAATATTGAATCAATTGCAGTCAATAAAGTATCTCAACCGCATCTTAAACCCAACTTAAAAGATCTGCTGGAAGCAAATCGCTTTGATGTCATTATTAATATTCCAACAGGAAAAATAACAACTGCCAAAGAAAAAACAGACGGACAATTCACTAGACAAATGGCAGTCAGGTACAATACGCCACTTATTACTTCACCCAATGTAGCACATGAATTTGTCGAAAAATTAACAGGATCAAACGTATAACTTCGTATGAAGCACACTGAGATAAAAAAAGTGTTAATGTGCGCCCCACTGTATTTTACTGTTGAAGATATGTATAACCCCTGGATGAAGCCTGGCAGTGTTGATACAAAAAAAGCTCAAAAACAGTGGGAAAACCTAAAGGGAATATATGAAAAACTTGGTATCGCTGTTGAAGTTATTCCTCAAGT
Organism: uncultured Gammaproteobacteria bacterium; assembly: GCA_964598355.1. Lineage (GTDB taxonomy): Bacteria > Patescibacteriota > Microgenomatia > Levybacterales > UBA12049 > DASQJJ01. The sequence goes on along the minus strand of CAZRBN010000011.1, from coordinate 607 downwards.
GAAAGGAATACATGACATGGTCTTTGCTACAGACCAAGGGATAGTGCAGGGCAGGGAAGTGCTCTTGAGTAATTTTAGACCTTACCAAAGACAACCAGAAAGAGAAGAATACAAAGTGTGGTTCGAGAAAAATGGATATACGATCCATGAATTGCCCAAACACCATTACCTTGAAGGAAATGGAGAAACATACTTTTGGAATGATATGATTTTTGTTGGGACAGGAGTTAGGTCAGATCCAGAAATTCCAAAATTTCTTGAGAAAATGTACGATAGGGAAGTGGTGTATCTAAAAATTATGGATCCTGCCTTTTATCATCTGGATGTTGGGTTTTTCCCTCTCAACAATGAAACAGTTTTTTACTACCCCGATGCATATTCTCCAGGGACAATACAAGAACTAAAAAAAAGAATCCCTAATCTCATTGCATTTACAAAAGAAGAAGCATATGGCTTTAGCTCCAATAGTGTTGTGACAGACCATCATGTTATTGTCCAGGAAGACAATCCAACATTTGTACAAAAACTCCATGAGTTAGGCTACAAAACAGAGGAAATAGATCTAGGAGAATTTATAAAATCAGGTGGCGGAGCCCACTGTCTAACA
>CAZRBN010000010.1:0-25245 GCA_964598355.1 uncultured Gammaproteobacteria bacterium | reverse complement strand
TATTTAAACGATGTGAGCGCACAGTGTGCCATATTTCAAAAGCTGGAAGGAATATTCCTAAATCAGGCAACTCAGCAGGCAGAGCTGCAATTAATGTAGGTATTTCCAGTACTTCTGCGTCTGCTAGATTAACAACAAGTGAAACAGCTAAGAAAGCAGCTAAAGGAATTCCAGTTACTAACGCTACTGCACCTGCAGTTCTTTCAACTATTCCAGGTTTAGAACGAGTTTCTGTCATATACTTATACCGTACTACTTTACTATAACGTTGTCAAGTAAAAGTCTTGTCAGGAGAAAATATGACTGAATGTGAAGATCTAGTTAAACTATCAGCTAATTTACCTCCGCATTATATCTTAATAGAATATATTAAATAATTTTCGTGATATGATTATTGTGTGAAAGCAGATTTCCATAAGATAAAGTTACGAGTGGTAAAAGCTTTAATCTCCTTATGTTTAATACTATTAGGAAATTTGTTTTGGTATATATTAATACAAAACTTAGATGGAAAACACATTTTGACCAATTCCACCATAAACGTTATCCTTCCACTTTCTATTCCTATCATTATTTTTAGCTTATATCTTTCTTGTGTTGCAGTATTTTCTATTTTTATAAAAAGTAGGATTTTGTGGATTTTAGTGCTGCTTCTTTCCATGTCTGATTATTTTCTCCTTGCAGGAGGAAAGTTTTTAGACCTTTTCGGTGAGTGGGCAATCGTCGCAAGTCTATTCATATTCTTAATAAATTTTCACAAATATGAAGTTTTGGTGGGAGGGAAACCGTCTATGACCCATAGAATTTCTTCTGCGTTTTCAACCTCCTCGCTTATAATATCCTTTGTACTGGCTATCAATTTTTATAGCATCTATACACAAACACTAGCTAATGGAGGGTTTTTACTATCAAATAAGTTGCTTGGTAAGATGCTTGCTCCGATTGTATCTATCTATAATGATGATTTAGAAATTGTCGATCCTAACGAAAAGTTTATCTCTTATCAAAAAAGGATATCTATAAAGAATAATATCAGTATAGCTCAAGTAAAACTAATAACCTTAAAAAAACTTAGGCTTAATTCAGCAAATGATAATGCTGTAATGAAAGATTTACTGAAGGTGTCTTTAGATAATTCAATTTTAAAATTAGCCCGAAATTACAGTCGTACAATTCCTATTTTGATATCTCTTGGCCTTGGTATTATTGTTCAAACCCTCATTACAATCAGCTCTTCTCTTTCAAATTATATTACAATGATAATTTTTATAGTTTTAAGAAAGTCTAACATTACAAAAAAGATTACCGTTAATTATTCTATTGAAAAAGATATTTGGATTGAATAAAATTAGTTACTTGGGTTGTAACCGATAAAAGTACCCATCTTGATCTTTTAGTCTCCCCTGTTATTCGGTATACTACAAACATGATAAAGGCAGTATGGGACAGTAAATCCTCCAATAATTTTGACACAGATTTTGATTGCTACATTGCTGAAGCACTTTTGTCTGAGGGAAGACCCTTTGGGACACAAGAAGATACTCTGAAGAGATATAATGTTACTACCCTTACAGAATTAGCTACTAGACAACAGGGAAAGCTTCATACCTACCCCAAGTTAGCATCACTCTTTTATGATATTGAAATGCCCTTAGCCAAGGTTCTTTGGCAGATGGAACAGAAAGGTATCTTACTTGATACCAAGCAACTTTCTAAAGTTGGACAGGATATAGACCGTTTATTAGTGATTGTTGAGGAGCAGATAGCAAAGGAAACAGGCGGAGGCGTGAATATCAATTCTCCTATACAACTTGGTAACTTCCTTGTAGAGAAAGTGGGTGTCCCATTGGGTAAAACAAAAACCGGAAAGTATGCAACCAACGAAGGAGAATTATCAAGATTTGCAGATCAGTTTCCAATAATTACTCACTTATTAAAATATCGAGAGTTGATGAAATTACGCTCGACCTATGTAGAAAGCCTTATACAAAAAGTAGATGCGGAAAGCCGAATACATACAACATATAACCAAGTATTTGTAAATACAGGACGTCTTGCTTCATCAAATCCAAATCTACAAAATATTCCCGTATCATCCCCTATTGGACAAGAAATAAAATCTTGTTTTATTGCATCTCCTGGTCATATCTTTGCCTCTTTTGACTATTCCCAGCAAGAGCTTCGCATTTTGGCACATCTTACACAAGAACCAGAGTTAATTCGTGCATTCGAAAACAATCAGGATGTCCATACACTCACAGCAAGCCGGTTATTTAACGTTGCATATGAGGACGTTTCTCAGCAACAACGCGCTGTTGGCAAAACAATTAACTTTGGCATTATCTACGGCATGAGTAGTTATGGGATGAGTGCAGGGCTTACTATTCCATTGGAAGACGCTGAACAATTTATTCAGCAATTTTATGCTTCTTACCCTAATATAAAAATATATTATGATGACTATCTCAAAAATGCCCGTATCCATGGTGTTGTTGAAACAATGCTTGGTCGAAGACGCTATGTCTTTGAAGATCCCAAACGAAAGTTTATTGATAATGGCTTGCGACGGGCCCTTATGAATTATCCCATACAAGGAAGTGCAGCGGATTTAATGAAAAAAGCTATGGTTGATGTACATACAAAAATTCTCGCAAAATATCCAGCAATTTCGCTTCTCTTAACTATCCACGATGACCTGGTATTTGAACTCCCTGAAAAGGATATGACTGATGAAATCATTATCGAGATACAAGCAGTACTGTGTTCAGTGTACCCCCTATCAGTACCTCTTGCAGTAGATATAAAAATAGGGAAACGCTGGGGAGATTTACAAAAATATAAAAAAATTGACAAAGACAAAGAAGATTTTTAGCTTCTCCGTCTTCTCACTCTATCTCCAATCTGTTTCATGTGTTTTGTTGCTTCTTCTACAAGAAATGCAGCGTTTACTTTTTGGACAACCCTACTTCCCACTCGTCTTGTTGTATCTGTAGCACTTTGTGCATGCTTGACGACTTCTTGAAGGTGAGGAGTTGTAGTATAGGTATGTTTTGCTATTTCTTTTCCCAAAGATGTAGCGTGTTGCACTAAGTGCATCCCAGATCCCTTTACATCACGAGGATTTCTTCTAAATTGACGATACGCATCCCTTACTTCTTTTGCTGACTCTTCTATAGCACGATTATCTCGGTAATGATAAAATGTATTTCTCGCTAATTCTAGTGTATGTCCCTTTACTCCTCGATAAGCAAATCCAAAATCCAACCCATCTTCTGCATTTGATAAGTCAACTTTATATCTTTCTCCTCCCCAACCAAAATCATATTGACTATATCCTCGATCCAAGCACTCTTGCATGTAGGCCGTATGGGTAAGCAGTCCTGGTACATAATTTGCAACTCTTTTGTCTAAATTTATTCCACCCGTGTATCCAATGACTACCCCATCCAAATCCATAAAATTTAAAATACATCCTAATGTAATATCTCCTGCTTTTAGTCTATAAACGCTTGCTTTCCCTTGAGGAAGAAGTGTATCAATAAGGTCTCTATAATAGTGTTCACTGTCTTCTGTAGGGAAGAACCCAGGCTCGCCTAATCTCCTCCATCTCTCTCTATTTAATTGCACGAGTTCTGTGAATATTTCCTGAGCATCTTCAACATTTCCTGCCCACTCGCCTTTAAGAGGTCCTACAGCAGTGCTTATTTTTTCTCTACTTTTTGCAATACGCCCTTTATTCGTGCGTAATGCAGCTACAATATCTGTGTGTCCTTCACCTCGTGCTTTATCAAAATTAAATACGGGAAATCGGACGTGTCTCAAAGAAAGAGGTATACCCACTTTTTCCCCACCTCTTGCTAATGCTGCTGCATCAACTGGATCATATCCTTGCAGAAGTAATTGGTCCCATCTCCAAGGGAGTGCTGCAATTGTTTGCATCACGCCCTCTGCAAACATTTCCCTATGTTCTGGGCCAACAAGTAAACGATGGTCTGTGAGGTCAGGTGATTCATCCTTTGCTTCACCTACCGTACCTATTAATACAGACTTAATAGGGACTTTCCCATTGCCTGGTTTCATTACAGGGTTTGTAACAAGAGTTGCCCCTACATAATGATCTTCATCTTTTCCAAAAACAAATACATGTGGCACCTTATTTCCAAAGTGACCAAGCCAAACAGCTGTCCAGTCAGCAGAATTTGTTGCACTCGTATTTTCGAGCCGTTTTTCCAAATCATGCCATATACGTATAGCTCTTTCTCTATCATTTGATGGAACAACATCTATGTGTGCGGGTATTTGCGGTCGGCTTTCTTGGTTTGCGTGAACAATTCTATCTAAAGTTTCCATAGTTTCATTTTTCTAAACAGTAGCGAGCAAAGTTACATTTAGGTAAAATTGTTATGAATCACGAATGGAATTGAAAGCTACTGTAATGCATTAGTACTTTATAGATTTAGTCCGTAAGAATTTTAATGAATTTTTATAAGAAAAGGATAAACGAACGTTGTACAATTTAGCTCTCAAGAGATATAATGCAAAAATATGAATAAGACAACTAAAGAACAACTTCCTAAAGGATGGTTTATTGCCGGAAGCAATACAGAAGACTACGAGTATACAATAGATACAAAAAATAGCTATAAAGATAAAAATGTAGTTTTACTTTCTGCACGAAAAGAAAATCCAGTTGGCTTTGGGACACTTATGCAAGATTTTAGTGCAGGAGGATATCGTGAAAAACGTATGGCACTAACCGCAATCATTAGGTCTGAATCTCTAAAGAATTGGGCAGGAATGTGGATGCGTGTTGAAGGAGCAGGAGGAGATGTTTTAGGATTTGATAATATGAAAAACCGCGCTATTACAGGTACAACTGATTGGAAGGAATATCAGGTTGTTTTGGACGTTCCAAAAGAAAGCAGACTGATAGGATTTGGTCTTTTACTCAGTGGTCAAGGAAAAGTATGGATTGCAGATGTACGATTTGAAGCAGTTGATACACATGTTGCAACAACGAACATGGAAAAGCCCCTTCCCACCAAACCAGTAAATCTTGATTTTACAGAATAAGAAAGAACCTCCGAGAGCCACTCTTGACACATGTATTTCTTCAAGATATTCTTACACTAAACTAACAGAAAAGCTTTACAATCAACCAAGCTTAGCTTGGTTACATTGAGTTTAGCTCAATCACATAAGCAATTACTAAAACGTTATATTAATTAGTAGGAATTTGGTTCACGGTTCATTGTTCATAGTTAGCGATAAGTTGAAAGTTTGAAAGGGGGTGAGAAAATGAATAACAATGTATCAGTAAATTCTATTAGCCAATCTGTTGTGATGTCACTCAATAATGGTATTATTGCCATAGTTAATTTTGTCCCTAAATTTATTGCAGGCCTTATTATTCTCCTTATTGGTATCGTTATTGCATCTTTAGTAAAAAGAATCGTTTTAGAAGCATTTAGAGTCCTTAGGATTGAGGCCCTTTTGAAACGGTATGGTTTGCCAGAATCCCGAGGAGAGTTAGCCTGGCCCAATATCTTAGCAGAAATCGTTCGGTGGTTTGTTATTGTTTTATTCCTTATTCCAACTGCTGATGTTTGGGGTCTACCCCAAATAGTAACAGTACTTAATACATTCCTTTTATACTTGCCAAACGTATTTGTTGCAGCAATTATTGCTATGATAGGAATCGTTTTTGCTCGACTTGCTCATGATGTTGTTTTGGCTTCGCTAAAAGGGGTCTCCAAAGAAACAGCGCAAGCAATAGCATCTGTAACTCGGTGGGCAATTACCGTATTTGTTTTATTAGCAGTACTCAATCAACTTGGTGTTGCTGCAGAGCTTGTGAGAATTCTTTTTACCGGATTCGTAGCAATGGTAGCAATTGCAGGAGGTATCGCTTTTGGTCTAGGTGGTCAGGATAGTGCAAGAAGCTTTTTACAAGAGATACGAAAAAAGCTGAAATAAAAGTAGTTTATAAAAAAAGTAACTAGAACCTAAAAGATTGTCTTCTGGGGTATTTTTTTGGTATAATGACCATACGCTATATTGCGATAAGCTGTTAGCTACATGCGGCGCGTTCGTCTAGTGGCCTAGGACACTTGGTTTTCAGCCAGGGTATCAGGGGTTCGACTCCCCTACGCGCTACCAAGATACCGTTTCAAAACGGTCACTTTTAAGTGATAATCTCTCGCCATATCAAGCTAATCTCTCATCTCAACATAGTGAAGCGACAAAAAGAGGATTTGATCTATCAGCAAATATACCTGTATATATCTTATTGTGTAAATTCTTTCTTTTCCCATCAATCATATACATTAGTGATTTTGTAATAAGTTAGAATTCCGCTACAGCTTTTTTAATTAATGATATTTTTTCTCTCTCAATGGAACCATATAATAGTAAACGTAATTGTGATAATTCCAAATACTTTAATGCAACTCGTTGTATGTCATCTACGGTAACTGCATCAATTTCAGCAGACATTGCTTCCAAAGATAGAATTCTGTTTTCAGTAGCAAGCTGTCTAGAATAGAATCCAGCCAAGGCATCTGTGGTTTCGGTGCTAAATAATATATTTGACTTCGTTTTTTTCTTGACAAAATCTAACTCCTCTTCCGAAATTTTTACATTTTTAATTGTAGACAATTCTTCAAAAATTGCCTTTAGTGCAATTTCTATATTTTCTTCTCCCACGCCTCCATAAATGGAAAACGTACCAACATCTTGTGAAATCGTATTATAGCAATTTATAGAATACGCTATACCTAGTTCATAAATTAATCGTTGAAAGATGCGCGAGCTAGCAGTTCCTCCTAATATTGAGGACAGGAGAAGAAGTGGAAATCGATCTTTATGCCAATATGTAACTGTGTGAGTGAATCCAATAATAAGTTGTATTTGTTGAGTTTTTGACTGAATAACATGAACATTGTCCTTTTTTTTAATTAAAGCGACGTTACTTGATTGGGGAATATGTTTTCTCCTTTCGTTAGAAAAGTATTTATTAACATCTTTTTCAACCTCTTGCATCGAAAAATTTCCCACAATTGCTAAGACCATATTCGAGGTATGATATAGCTTCTTCAAGTAAGAAATTAGCTTACTCCTTGTAAAGTTTGATATCGTTTCTTTTTCACCAAGTGTTGATCTTCCTAGGGTTTGTTTTTTTCCGAATATCCATTCATAAAAAATATCCCAAACTTCAACTTCAGGATTATCCTCTGCACGCCTCATTTCCTCCAGAACTATACCTTTTTCCTTTTGAATATTTTCGTCAAGTAATGTTGATTGAAATAATGTGTCATGTAAAAAGCGTATTGCTCTTTCAACTTCTCCCGGAAGGACTTTAACATAATATTCTACATAGTCTTTGTCAGTAAATGCTCCACTTGTTCCCCCAACATTTTCTATATATTCAGCTAATTTTTTTGCAGAGGGTAAAGCAACAGTCCCTTCAAAAAGCATATGCTCTAAAAAATGAGCAATTCCAGAGGTACCTTTTGATTCATACCTGGGCCCTGCCTTCACAACAAGATGTAGGGAAACAGATTGTGCTTCTGGTTTAATGTTCAATATGCACTTTAGACCATTTGGTAATGTCATCTCCTTGATACTGGTATTTAAATTATTCATTATTTTCCAATACTTATTATATATAACAGGTATTCTTTTTGCGAACTAATATCCAGCAATTCGCTAATCTTATCTTCCTCAAACCCTCCTAATGGACAGGTTTTTAGATTCAACTCTGTTGCTGTTAAGCAAATATTTTGTCCTAAATGTCCTGCTTCTATAAAAGTGAAATTATATCCTCTCTCCCCATATTTTATTCTAGACCTATCAGTCCGTCAACTTATTATGGGTTGTGGAGGAGATCGTTTCAAAATGGGCGAGTTAATAGCTTCAAAAGATGAACTATTTCTCAAAGTTCTTATACATACTTGCAATTTTTATCACAAAGATTTACTCTAAAAACAGGAAAAGGAGGTGAACTACATGGTAAAAAATACCCTCATTGGTATAACAGGAGGAATTCTACTGAATCTTATTATTGTGGGAGGAACATTTGCAGCTCCTAGCCCAGATGGACCAGGACAGCCAGGTGCACCAACCACAACATGTCAGCAGTTTACTGTTACTCCTGGAAACTCAAGCAATGCCAACTCACCATTTAATCCAAATGGACAAGCTGGAAATGTCTATGCAGGAAATCCAGGAACAGCATCGCTTGATAATTCCAATAGCATACATGCGGTATCACAATATGATATTGCCTGTTTTCAGCAAACAATTAAATAAAGAAAACATTTAGTTTCTATTTAGATAGCTATCTCTTATTGAAGAAAGGGTTATATTGGATTTAAGACTAGTACTTTGGACACATTATCATAATTCCTCTCCATATGTGCTCAGATTATACAAGAAAAGCTTACAAAGACAAGGTAATCAATAAATTATACCAACAAGAAGTTTAATTTAACCACATTAGAGCTACCAAAATTCACACCATGCTCTTCAATAACACCGATTATGGAGACAGTATTATTTTCCCACGTGCATGCATGCTAAAATTTTCTGTGCAATTTTTTTCTTTCCCTTTGTGCTAAAATGCTCATCCTTGTCAAAACAGTCCCTACCGAAATCATCAAAAATATTGATAATAGATACGGGAATTTCCGGATGTTTGTAAGAGAACGCATCCACCGCCTGAGCAATTTTATTATTGAGCATAATTGAAACATTTTGTGCAAATAATTGTAAGACATCGCTATTGAGTGGAAATACAGAAGTGGACCCATCTTCAAACTCTGTACTTATTGCTGGTGCTTTTGAAAAATCAGGAGCAGAAATAATAATCATATGTTGCAACTTATTGGTATATAACTCCTGTTGCCTAGTTAATAGGCTATAGAAACTATCACCAAATGTGCCTAAATCTTGCATTACTTCTCCCATAATTTCCCAGGTCTTCCGAAGATTTGCAAGCCCAAAAGGATCCTTGGCAACTTCAGCAAGTTCTTTTGATTTCTGCGGCGTATCAACAATGTTCAACAGGTTATCTCCTCCCACATTCATACACACATCAAAAAATTCTAACAGCTTTAGTTCGTTTATAACGTCGGGGTTGTTTACTTGACTTCGTATCGTATCCTGTGTGCTATCACCTACTTTCGAATAGTTCCGTAAGTCCCAAAACTTGTTTTTCTTAGAAAGATCCTCAATAAGGAGGTCGACAAAAGAAACAGGAGCGGGGTCCATCCCCCCAACCATATTACTGTCGCCTAAGCAAACTAAGCTATTTGCTTCTGCTTGAGCTTTTGTATAGAACAACGTCTTTCCAAAAGAAGGAGAATTCCTAAATGTTTCGTTGACAGGGATGAGTAAATCAAGTTGAGGGACTTCACCTATACCAATAGCTGTCGGTGTAAGTGCAGCAGCAAGGACCAATCTTTTCCCACGATTAAATAGCATTCTACGGGGAAATCTACTCCTGTTTTGGAGTGCAGGTTGTTTAGAGGAATCTGTTGATTGTGAGGGCTTTTCCATGCGAAATAATATATTTTATATGGGCTTATATATTATAAGTCGGAATTATAGCAATTATTAATATAGATAGCAATTACCATTAACTGCGCTCGTAAATGAAACTCATTTCGGGGTTCCTCTACCTGATAGTAAGAACAAGTAACCTTAAGCAGATATCAAAATCCTGATTTAATCGGAGAACGTATGACTCGACTATCACTATAAGTTTTTACTAATTCTTCTCCCTTTGTACAATTCAAGTTATAATGCGATTTGATATAGTTGACAAAGACAATCCACTCTCCTAGAATGAGCAAGACATATGACAGTAGAATCCAACCCAGGTCTCATTGTACGAAAAGGAAAAGGAGATGTAGTAGTAAGAAGGATCCCTGAAGGAGTTGCTCAAACCTTAGCTGTAAAAACGGGAGATCTTCCTAGAGGTACTAACATTCCAACATCTCGCTTTTATTCGGATTTAGGTGAACTTGTTGTAGATGCAAGAGTTACTCCAGGCAAAATAGATGTAGAAGTATCTGTTGGTTCAGAAGTAATAGCACGACTTCCCTATGATCAGTTATCGATAAATGCTCTACAAGTTGTCGAGGTTGTTGAGGTAGATGGTGTCAAAAAGCAAGAACTACGCCGACTTTCTACAGATCCAGAGAGACTCAGAAGAGGAATTAGAGAAAAATTAGGTTATAGAGCTACGGAAGAAGAGGTGCAAAAGAAATTCCGCCTACAATACCCTTGGAAATTCTCTTAATTATTTTTATATTTTTAGTTAGATAAGATAAAAAAATAGATGAACCTATGAAAATGGTTGTTGGGAAGACTGTAATCTAAGTAGGTTTATTCTTCGAGATGCTTTTTAGCACTCAGTAAAGAATTGGCTTTTCTGGCTGCATCATTTTCTTCTTTTTTAACACGCATTGCTTCTTTCTTTTTTGCTTCATCCTTATAGAATTGTTCAAATTTTCCCTGGCATTCCTCATTAGTACAGACTATCTGTTGGTGTTTGACTTGAATTGTGCCTGAAAAATTCTGAACTGTTTCTGTCCAGGTTCGACCAATTTTTCTTTTGCTTCCGCACCTTTCACATGGTTTGTCTAAATAAGCAATATTCATAGTAGATATTTACGCTAATCCTCTTGGGCGGTTTGAAAATGAAAAACAAAGAGGTAAAAAATTATTTTTATTTCTGGATATGATAAAATATTTCAAAATCAAGTAATATTAGTATACCACATTTTCTTTCAAATGTATATTATTGAAGCTGAATAGCGTACAAAAGACCCTCATTTTCACTCATAGAAATTTTGCAACAATACTTCAATGTAGAGGGGAATACAACTTTTACATTCCAGAAAGTGTATAGAAACCCTCTTTTGCTTTTTCCCATTGGTTTTGAGAGATAGAGTGAATTTTAGTTTTCTTCACCCACAAACAAGAAGGTTTGTTACTCTCTAGAAGCTGCACGTAAAGAGACTGTTGTAAAAGACAGTAGACTTACAATACCTGCAGCATAGAGTATAGTTCTTTTTGAGATAAACAAATGAAAATGCATCTGCTTGTATTTAACAGGAATATGGAAAGAAAAATCAATATCCACTATCTTTCCATGTCCCAACAGCTTTCTTACAAGCAAGACGATAAATGTCTATTACTATCATATGTATGGCAAGCGTCAAGCAAGCAGAACATTTTTATGGGGCGCTTATTGATCTATTCTTATCGTACCAACAAAAATTTATGGTCGGTGGAACATATGCCTTTGCCTCGTATACCGGTATAGAACGACCGACAAAAGATGTTGATTTTTTCTGCACATCAGAAGAATATCCAAAATTATTACAACTCTGTAGTGATCACGGATATCAAACAGAATTGTTGGATAAAGCATGGATTGCAAAAGTCCATTCACATACACTTACGGCAGATATTATTTTTGCAGAGAGGAATGGCTTGGTGAAAGTTTCTGATGAATGGTATCACCGTTCAAAAAAGGGTGAGGTGTTAGGCAGATTAGTCATGCTGATGCCTATTGAAGAAATGATACGATCTAAGGCGTATATTCAAGCACGAAATCGATTTGACGGTGCTGATGTCGTACATCTTATACTTCGTCATGGAAAAGAGATTGACTGGAAGTATTTGTATAAAACAATGGAAACAGATTGGGAATTATTGTTGTCTTATCTGCTCCTTTTTAATTTTGTATACCCTGCAGATCGAGATATTATACCTGGATGGTTATTGGATGAGCTTATTCAAAAATCGAAAAATCAATATAAAGAGGCCCCTACTTGTGGTCGGGTTACAAGAGGACTTTTACTGTCGTCTCAGTATAATGTTGCGGTTGAAAAATGGGGATATAAAGAAGTTGAATCAGTTTCTCATGTATAATAAAGATGGCACAAAAAAATTCGATTAAAATTGCTGCCCTTGCAGATACTCATGTAGGTAAGTCCCTGCAACCATATGGGAACTACGAAGAGATTTTTGAAATGATCGGCAAAGATGCAGATGTCTTTCTGATAGGTGGAGATTTGACTGACCATGGTCTTCCTGAAGAAGCTACTCGGTTGGTGGAATATTTAAAAAAGTGTCCTATTCCCAAAGTGGCAGTCTTGGGAAATCATGATTATTCCCGTGGCAAGCAAGAAGAAGTAAGAAAGATCCTTGAGGAGGGGGGAATTCAGGTGCTGGGAGAGAAAGTTTTTGAATACAACAATGTAGGATTTGCTGGAGTGAAAGGATTTGGTGGAGGGTTTGGAAATCATATGTTGGGGAGTTTTGGAGAGGATATTATCAAATCCTTTGTGACAGAGGCTATTAACGAGGCAGAACAACTGGAAGTGGCGCTGGATTATATTGGACCATACGATAAAAAAGTTGCTTTACTCCATTATGGGCCTATTGCTGGAACTAACAAAGGAGAACCATTAGAAATTTATCCTTTTTTAGGCAGTTCGAGATTTGAAGAAGTGATTGATAGACATGGAGTGACTGTAGTATTCCACGGTCATGCACACTATGGCACCCACATTGGAAAAACAATAAAAGGGACACCTGTCTATAATGTTGCATGGCCAATTATGCAAAAAATAAATGCAAAAAAACCATACAAAGTGATTGAAATATGAAAGGTGTCTAACATCGTTACTATATGAAAATAAAAGCTATTTTATCTGATTTAGACAAAACACTGATTGAAGATGCACTTGTTCCTGAGCAAGTAATACGTATTGTCAAAACATTTCTTGAAATTTCGCAGGAAAAAGCGTCACAAATAGTGAAGGATTTTTATGCTATTCAAGCAACAAAAGCACATTTTTTGAATGGATACTCTAAAGTAGGAGCATGGAAAACTGTTTTTTTTCAAAATAATATTGATTATTCCTACAAACAGCTGTACGAACTCAATAATCTTTTTTGGACTACAGCTGCAAGTTATGCGCGACCGTATGAGGGAGTTATTGAAACAATAGCATTACTCAAAGAACAAGGATTCCTTTTTGGTATTGTCAGTGGCGGAGATTATATGACCAGATACCAACATTTGAACGAGACAGGTATCCTTCCTTTTGCAGATGTTGTTGTGACCACTGAGGAAATAGGCTATGTCAAACATGGGAGAAATCTCTACTCTGTTGCCGCTCATGAATTAGGCATTCAATACACAGAAGCAATTGCAGTTGGGGACAATGAAATGGCAGATATTTTACTGCCAAAAGAAGATGGATTTATCACAGTCAAAATAGATCCAGAAAAAGGACCAACACAAGCAGATTTTCGGATTGAGACTTTTTCAGAGGTAATAGACATTTTGGAAGAAAAAGAAGCTATTCAACAGTTGCAACCTTAATACTATTAATATGTCCTGAAACACCTGGATGTGTTCCAGCAACATGAACAATAACATCTCCATTATGGACAAGTTTCTTTGTTTTTAAATCTCCTATAACTTTTGCATATGCTTCATCATTGTCTATAATTTTTGGGATAAAAAAACTCTTTACTCCCCACAGAAGTGCCATTTGATGGTAGGTTAATTCATTATCAGTGACTGCCAACGTAGGGACATAGGGTCGATAGGAAGCTAGTTCTTGTGCAGTAATGCCTGATTCCGTGAGAGCTAAAAGAAGTTTTGCCTTGAGATGTAGCGCAAGTACTGTCGCAGCAGAAGCAATAGCATCAACTTGCTTGTGGCTTTTGTAGGATTTAGAATCCGATATAGTACTTGTTTCGTGCATATACCTTTCAACCCGTTTGATTATTCTTTCCATCATCATAACTGATTCTACAGGGTAGTCTCCATGTGCTGATTCTGCAGAGAGCATGACAGCATCTACCTGGTCCAAGACAGCTGTCGCAACGTCATTTACTTCTGCTCGAGTTGGCTCTGCATTATGAATCATACTTTCAAGCATTTGTGTGGCAACAATCACTGGTTTGTGGATAGTTCGGGCTTTTTGAATGATGGTCCGCTGAATAATTGGAACTTCTTCTTGTCCTACTTCAACTGCCAAATCTCCTCGTGCAACCATAACGCCATCCGCAACATCAAGAATTGCATCCAGATTATGGACAGCAGGTCCACACTCTATTTTTGCAATAATTTTTGGCTGATGAGTATGAACTCCCATAAGTTTTTTGACATACATAATATCTTCGGCGCTTTGTACAAAAGAAATCGCAACATAATCAACTGCATTTGTCAGTCCAAATTCTAAATCTTCTTTATCTTTGTCAGTCAGTGCCATACTGGGAAGTTGTGTATGAGGAAGGTTAACTCCCTTATGTGGTTTTATTTCTCCGCCTGCCACAACAGTTGTCTTTGCGACTCCATCAGTAATTTCATTCACTACTAATCGAATAACCCCATCATTGATAAGCACATGATCCCCCTGTTTGAGATAGGGGAAAATGTCCACCTGAACTGGTATTGAGTCTGTTGTTTGTTCTTTACCAAAATGTAAGGAGACTGTTTCACCTTTTTTAAGCATGATTGAATTCTCTTTTAAGTTACCCAGTCTAATTTTTGGTCCTTGTAAGTCTTGCAGTATTGCGATTGGTTTACCTACCTCTTTAGCAATGTTGCGAAGCTTAATAATTCTCTCTTTATGATCTTGTTGTGTACCATGAGAAAAATTAAGCCGTGCAACGTTCAATCCTGCTGAAACAATTTCTCTCAATGTTTCTTCAGACTCTGATGCTGGTCCAATAGTAGCTACAATTTTTGTTTTCTTAAAGTCATTCAAATTCATAGTAAATGCGTATTAATACCCTTCGTTTGTATGAGAAGCGCGGATTTCCTTGTGAGTTATTTTTCCATTCTCATCGACATCATAGACATACACTTCACCAGTTCCAATTTCAAGATTTTGAATATCATCATCTGAAATATGCTCCAGATACTTTACCAATGCACGAAGTGAATTTCCATGAGCTGCAATAATAACATTTTTGCCTTGCTCAAGAAGAGGGAGAATTTCTTTTTGGTAATAAGGGGCAACCCTATCATATACGTCTTTTAAAGACTCTCCATGAGGAAGTGTATCAGCCCATCCCCTTCTCCATTTCTTAAATTGCTCCTCCCCGTATTCTTCTTTTATTTTCCATTTATTTTTCCCCGTAAGGTCGCCATAATTGCGCTCTCGTAACTCAAGTGCTTCTACTGTCGGTAGATCTTCCCGGTGAAGAGTTTTTTTTATTTCATCCAATGTCTCAACTGCCCGTTTTAATGTAGAGGTAAAAGCAACATCAAGATGAATATCTTTTATTTCCTCAGCTGCCCATCGTGCTTCGTCCCTACCTTCAGTATTTAAAGATACGTCAGTCCACCCTGTCCAAAGACCAAGGGCATTCCATTCTGATTTACCATGTCTGACTAACAATAATTTTGCCATAGTATTATGTTAATGCCTTTCTTCCTGGAAAGATAGCCTTTGTTCCAAGCTCTTCTTCAATGCGGAGTAATTGATTATATTTTGCAACTCTATCTGTCCTGGACAAGGATCCTGTTTTGATCTGTCCTGTTGCAAGGCCAACTGCCATATCGGCAATCGTTGTGTCTTCTGTTTCACCTGAGCGGTGTGAAACGATAGCATGCCATCCTGCTTTTTCTGCTGTTTGGATCGCCTGAATTGTTTCTGTAACACTTCCTATTTGATTGAGTTTGATGAGAATTGCATTTGCTGCATGTTCAGTAATACCTCGTTGTAAAAATTTGGGGTTGGTAACAAAAATATCGTCTCCTACCAATTGTACTTTTTCTCCAAGTTTTTTAGTGAGTAATTCCCATCCTTCCCAATCTGATTCTGCAAGACCATCTTCAATAGAGACAATGGGGTATGTTTGAAGTAATGTTTCAAACCAAGCCACCATTTCTTCAGAAGTTAAGGTTTTATTTTCTGTTTTCAGAACGTATTTCCCATTCTCAAATAATTCTGAAGCAGCAACATCAAGTGCCAAGACAATATCTTCTCCTAAGGTATATCCTGCTTTACTTACTGCTTGGGCTATAAGATCCAAGGCCTCTTTATTACCTTCTCTAACATGAGGAGCATAGCCTCCTTCGTCTCCAACAGTTGTCCCATAGCCTTTCTCTTCCAAAACTTTTGCTAATGCATGGAATACTTCAGCTCCCATACGAAGAGCATCAGAGAATGTTGAAGCACCAACCGGCATAATCATAAATTCTTGGATATCTGTTGATCCTGCAGCATGTTTGCCTCCATTAATAATATTCATCATTGGAACAGGAAGAGTGAGTGGTTTGAAAGTATTGGAAAGGGCGTGGAAGTATTCGTAAAGAGGTTTCTTCTGACTGAAGGCTGCTGCCTTTACACAAGCCATTGATACGGCGAGGATAGCATTTGCACCAAGGTTACTTTTATTCTCTGTTCCATCAAGTGCAATCATTTTCTCATCGATTGCTTTTTGATTAGTGACTTCCATACCTATAAGCGCTGTAGCAATTGTTGTATTAATATTTCTAACAGCTGTTAAAACACCTTTTCCTACGTATTTGTTTTTGTCCTTATCTCGGAGTTCGAGTGCTTCATAAGTACCTGTTGAAGCGCCTGAGGGGACAGCAGCGCGTCCTAATGTCCCATCTTCTAGGATGACATCTGCTTCTACTGTGGGGTTACCACGGGAGTCTAAAATTTGTCTTGCAGCAATACCAGAAATCTTCATTGATATCCTTAGGTGCTTTGAGAAGTAAGTCTTGAAGCATCTATATTGTAAGTCATTTTCAAAAAATGTAAATAGTTTCTTTTTTGTAACTAGTATTCATGACTAGTAATGAGTGGTAGAATGAGGTTCCTTATGTTACAGATTTTCAATACACTCAGTCGTCAAAAAGAAGTTTTCAAACCTCTAAAAGAAAAGGACGTCCATATGTATGTGTGTGGCATTACTCCATATGACACTACGCATTTAGGCCATGCTTTCACCTATGTTTCATTTGATGTACTTCTTAAATATCTGGTGTATAAAGGGTACCAGGTAACATACACCCAGAATGTTACCGACGTAAACGACCGGGATAAGGATATTTTACAAAGAGCACAAGAACAAGGTTGTAGCTGGCAACAGTTAGCAGAATTTTGGACAAAGAAATTTCTGGAAGATATGGCAACACTCAACTGGACCAAACCTACCTATTACTTATATGCATCACAACAAATCCCTGCCATGATTGAGCTTATTCAAAAAATTTTGACTAATGGATATGGGTACGAAGTACATGGTGGAGTATACCTGGATGTTGGGAAGTATGAAGGGTATGGAAAATTATCAAAATTAACATTGGAACAAATGAGAGGTATTGCAAAAGATTTTGAAGAAGATTTAGACAATCCCGATAAAAAGCATCCATTAGATATCACTCTTTGGAAACCAGCTGTATCTCACCAATCGAGCCATATACCCTCTTTTGATAGTCCCTGGGGAAAAGGAAGACCAGGATGGCATATTGAATGCTCAGCAATGGCAATCAGTACATTAGGAGAGCAGATAGATATCCATGGAGGGGGAATCGATCTTATCTACCCTCACCACGAAAGTGAAATTACCCAATCTGAGACAGCAACGGGAAAAATTCCTTTTGCCAAATACTGGATGCATGTGAATTTAGTACAGAAAAATCATGAAAAGATGTCTAAGTCTAAAGGTAATTTGGTGATGGTAAGTGATGTACTGACAAAGTATTCTGCTAATGCTATTCGATGGTATTTACTTTCTCATCAATATCGGCAAGCTTGGAATTTTGAAGAACCACAACTTGGGGTAGCAGAGGGATTTGTCCAAAAATTACATACAGCACTTCATCTTGTTGAAAAAGCAACAACAGAATCCGACATCCACCTCATCAAGCAATTTGAAGACCTTATGGATGACGATCTGAATACACCGGGAGTTTTGGAAATAATAAAGGAAAAACTTCTTAAGCAAGCATTACTTCCCGAGGAGAAAAAATCTCTTTCACTTATTTCTCGAACGCTTGGTTTCTCTTTTTAATACTTGGTTTATTAAGGTATTTCTTCTTATAATAAAGAGGTATGCGTCTTGCCCAAGTACAGTCTCTTTTTTATAACTTTTTCCGAGGGTTTTTTATTATTACTATTTCTACAATTGTCTCATTAGGAGCTGTAGGCATGTACACATATTTACACGCTGCTCCCAAGGCCCAACTTGCTTCTCCAGCATCTGAGAATACTCATACCACTGAGGTTTTAGGAGTTACTTCGCTTCCAACTCCTACTCCTGTCGAGGTTCTCTCAGATACTCCTTTGCCTTCAGTCATGCCTTCGTATGCTCCTCATGGAAGTGTGCTTGCAAAGAAAAATTATATCATTGCTTTGTATGGAGATTCCATGGAAGACACTATGGGAGACCGGGTTGATATTCTTTCGTCCTTGCTTAATCAATACTACCCCTCTACACAATTTAGTTTATATAACTACGGAATAGGAGCACAAAATGTTGAGCAAGGGCTGAGCAGGTTTTATGCTAATTTTACGTACAGAAGGAGAAATTATCCTCCCATTTCTGAGATACATCCAGATATTATTATTATTGGGTCTTTTGCCTATAATCCTTTTTCTCCTCACGATCCAGTCACACATAAAAATCTTTTGACACAGTTAGTACAAAAAGCAAAAAGTACTAGTGCACGAGTCTTTCTTTTAGCTGAAATAGCACCCTTAGGTAGTGATTTTGGTCAAGCGCCACAAGGAATGACTGATTGGACAGCATCATATCGTTTATCTCACGCTCAGGAAATTGTTGACCAAATGCAAAATGTGTATAGCGTTGGAATGAAGACTGCAACGCCTGTTATTGATGTCTATACAAAGACCAAGAGTAATGGACCTTTTGGTAGTTGGCAATACACGAGTAAAAATGATGGAATTCATCCATCTGATAATGCTCAGTACTTTACTGCATATACTATTATTCACTCCATTTTTTAGCTTTGTTTTGGTATACTACAGATACGATGAAGGCCATTGTTTCTTTGTGTATCCTTATACTGACTTTTTTCTTTTTGTTACCGGAAGCTAGTTTTGCTATAGAAAACCCACTCTCAATACCCAACAATAGAATCGGTATCCATATTCTTTTTACTTCAGAAGTTGAAAAAGCACATGACCTGGTTAACTCAAATGGTGGTGATTGGGGGTATGTCCTTATTCCTATCCAAACAGCAGATAGAGATTTGCAGAAATGGCAAGCATTTATGGACGATTGCCGAAGGGATCATCTTATCCCTATTATCAGACTAGCAAGTGAGAATAATTATTTCGACACTCAAGTATGGCGTAAGCCCGATGCAAACGATGTTTTAGATTTTTCAAATTTCTTAAATTCTCTTGATTGGCCAACAAAAAATAAATATGTGGTCGTGTTTAATGAAGTGAATAGAGGCGATGAGTGGGGTGGTACTCCCAATCCTGCTGAATATGCACAACTTCTCAGCTATGCTGTAACTGCTTTTAAAGGAAAAAACCCTGATTTCTTCATTATTTCCGCAGGTTTGGATAATGCAGCACCGACAACAAATATATATATGAATGAATATACATTTCTTTCTCAAATGAATCAGGCGGTGCCTGGTATTTTTAATCAAGTAGACGGTATTGCCAGTCATTCATATCCTAATCCTGCCTTTGCCCAACCCCCTTCAGTATCTTCACAAATGAGTATCAACAGCTTTTCATTTGAAAAAGCATTAATTGATAGTCTGGCTTCAAAATCACTTCCTGTATTTATTACAGAGACAGGATGGTCACAAGATGTTGTTGGGCAACAAACAGCTGCATCATATTTTTTGCAGGCATTGAATACCACATGGAATAATCCAAATATTGTAGCCATCACTCCATTTCTTCTTCAGGCTGGTGGTCCTCCTTTTGCAACTTTTTCGTTTTTAAATCCATCAGGGGATCCTACACCGTTATATACAGCGGTCAAAAATTTTGTGAAGGTTAAAGGAACTCCGGCCTTAAATACTGCGGTACTTGCAGTACAAGCGGATATAGATAATTTTCGTGTGAAGAAATTCAGTGAATCTCACCCAGATACAAAAAAAATACACTTTGCCATTGAATTTAAAGATTTTTTCAAATGGCTCCTGAGAATGCCATAAGTCAAGCTGGGAAAGGCAAAGTGCAGTATAAAAATATGCTATAGTTGTCACATGATTAAGGGTCGACGATTTACCCTTAACGCTTTTTATGATTACCATTATTCACGGAGATGATACAGCAGTTAGTAGAAATTACTACTACGATCTACGGAGTAAATCAAAAGAACATCTTGTCCTGGATGGGGCAAAAATTACTCTTACTGACTTAACGCAAGCTTTGGAGGGTCAGGACTTATTTGGAGAGTCAAAAGATATTTTTATAGAGGAGTTATTATCCAAAAGAAAAGCTTCAAAAGAATTAGAGTCCCTAACATCTATCATATCCTCAACCCCTCAAAATGTTGTTATATGGGAAAGTAAGGAACTAACAAAAAAGCAATTACAACAATTTAACAATATAACTATAAAACAATTTGATATCCCGAAAGTTATTTTTGCTCTCTTGGACGCACTCAAGCCCAAAAATGGCAAACAGCTTATCGACTTATTCCATAAAACCCTTCAGGATAAAGATACAGAATTTGTCTTCTTCATGCTACAAAGACAAGTCAGGATTCTCTTGACGATTTTTTCTATGAACCAAGAATCATCTAAGCATGAACAAATATCTGAAGTATCCCGTATTGCCCCATGGCAGAAAGGAAAATTGGATAAACAAGCCTCTTTGTTTACAAAAGAAAAACTTCTAGAACTCCATTCCAAACTTTTTGACATAGAATATGGTCTAAAAACAGGCAACCTTTCCCTCTCTCTTATTCCAACAATTGACATGCTTCTTCTCACTGTATAACCTTAAACTATGAAATCTATTCTTTCTTTAGGTGCAGTATATTTAGATATTACTGCTTATCACTTCCCTATTCCACAAGATGCCAATCAGCTTGTTGGTACTGAAACAGTCGGCAAAGAATATGAGATGGTTTTGGGAGGATCGGCATTAAACTTTGTACGATTTTGTCAAAAACTGGGGCTTAAGACGTATTTTATTGGAAAAACAGGAAAAGACGCAGCAGCCAAAACCTTAGAAACTCTTTTTGAAAAAGAAGGTATTACCCCTTTTCTTGCCCAAGGGGAAAGCGAGCAAACAAATATCAATGCTAACCTAACTGATGATACAGGAAAATCTATCATGCTTTCTTTTGGTAATGCAAACCAATCTGTAACAGCACATGATGTTTTGGAGGAGGTTAACAAACATATTCACGATGTAGACATACTGTACTTAGGAGGTGTTTTTAAACTCAGGACCCTTCTTCCATCACTAGAAGAGATTATTTTGTTTGCAAAAGAAAATAAGAAAATAGTTGCATTGGATCATGGACGAATTATTAATACCGTTACTGAAAGTGAAAAAGAAGTGGTAAGAAATCTCATTGAGTCAGTAGATATATACCTTCCAAGTAAAGATGAATTCCTAGAACTTTGGAATGTTTCTTCAATTGAGGAAGGACTACTGCTTTTTAAAAAAACTTCACTCTCAGTTGTTGTAAAAGACGCCGAGAATGGAGCATATACTTTGGTTGAGAATACACCACAACATATTCCTGGCTTTCCTGTTACTCCAATCAACACAATTGGAGCTGGTGACAGTTTTAATACAGGGTTTATTACAGCTTTATCTGATAGTAAATCCTTAGAAGATGCAATCCGTTTTGCAAATGCAACCGCTGCACTCAAAATTTTGACAAATCAGTTTCCTACCCGAAAAGAAATAGAAGTCTTACTTACCCATGTTTTAACTTAAGAACAAGAATTGGAATGACAAAGAATATAGCGACAGTGTTTGCAAGAAGAAGCGGCATATCTTTAACAAAAAATCCATAGAGTATCCAAAGAAACACTCCTATACCAAGCATCACATACATCTGTAGAGAAATATCTTTCGTCTTTCTTGACCGAAGTGTTTTTAAAGTTTGAGGCAACGTTGAAAAGGTCGTAAAAAATGCTGCTGCAAACCCAAGTACTGTAATGCTCATGGTAAAAGTATAAAACATAATTGGTAAGATAACTAGTATTTTTTTCTACAGGCTTACTTGTCTGACAAGAATCTAACAAAATAGCTTTGTGTTATCTAACTGGTCTTGACAAAATAAGCATGCATGGTAGACTTTATTTCATATTCTTATGGATGTAACAATTCAAGAAAAGCTCTCCGAAGCCCTCAAAGAGAAAAACCTTAATAAAACAGCCTACGATGAGATAGTCAAATGGCTTTCTGAAGAAGAATTCAAAGAATTTGTCCCTGAGCTTTCTGAAAAGATTATCAAAGAAGAATGGGTTACTTTGATGGATGAATTTTACCGCGTGGTTATTTTTGGTACAGGCGGTATTCGAGGAACCATGGATTTGGGGACAAATCGCATTAATAATTATACAGTACGTTGGGCTTCTCAGGCATATGCGCAATACCTTCTAAAGTATAAGGGAAATATGGTGAAACAAGGCGTAGCAATTGCTTATGACAGTAGACATCATTCAGAAGAATTTATGAAGGAGACAGCAAGGGTTTTGGCAGCCAACGGTGTCCCTGTTTGGATTTTTAAGTATTTCCGTGCAACCCCCGAGCTTTCCTTTACTGTTCGACATCTTAAGTGTGTAGGTGGAATTGTTTTGACAGCAAGCCATAACCCTCCTGAATTTAATGGGTATAAAGTATACGATGAAAATGGTGTACAAGTGCTTCCTGAAGCAGGTCTCCAAATTGAAGCAGAATTTAAATCTGTCACTACCATTAAGAAAATGCCCTTTGATGAGGCTGTTGAAAAAGGACTCGTTAAATATATTAGTGACGAGGTTGATAAGGCATTTGCAGAATCAGCAAAAAAGGTTTCCGTATACCCAGGAAGAGATGTAAAAATTGTGTACTCTCCACTTCATGGTGTCGGATCTCAATCTGTTTTGCCAATCCTCAAAGAAGTAGGATTTACAGATATTGCATTAGTTGAGAGCCAAATGTCTTTGGATGGAGATTTTCCTAATGTTGAAGGACATTTCCCAAATCCAGAGTTTGCAATTAATTATAAGGAAGCAATTACATTGGCAAAAGAAACACATGCAGACATTATTATTGTTAGTGATCCTGATGCGGACAGAATGGGAATGGCAATACCAGACAACGCTGGTAATTGGACTCCTCTCAATGGCAATCAAGGTGCTGTGCTTATGGGCTATTTCTACATGAATGCCTTGCATGAGCAAGGAAGAATGCCAAAAAATCCTGTGGTTATCAAAACTTCTGTAACAACAGATTTGCTTCGAGATATTGCAGAAGGCTTTGGTGCAGAGTGTATTAGTGATTTGCTTGTCGGGTTTAAATTTATTGGAGATAGAATGCAGCATCTACCGGCAGACAAACATTTTATTTTTGGAGCTGAAGAAAGTATGGGATGTCTTTTCAGCAACGACTATCGGGATAAAGGATCTGAAACTCCTGCTCTTGTTGCAGCAGAAATGGCTACATGGTGCAAAGCACATAACATAACTCCAACAGATTTGCTTGAGTCTATTTATAAAAAATATGGTTTTTATGCAGAAAGGCTCTATTACAGATTGATTGAGGGTTTTGGATCTTTTGATCAAATGAACCTAGCCATGGTAGAACTTCGTAAAAATCTTCCAAAAGAAATTGCAGGAAGAAAAGTTGTCAAAGTAATCGATAGGTTAACAGGTGAAGTACGAGATGGGCAAACTGGAAAACTTCTTGAAACGCGAAATTGGGATAAAGGAGATATGCTTTCTTTCTTCTTCTCAGACGACGAGAGAAATGTGCTTCACGCACGACCATCTGGGACAGAACCTAAAATGAAATATTACACAGCAATTAAAGGCCAATTGTCTGAGAAAACAAAAGAACAAATCAATAAAGAAGCTGCAGAAATTGAGCAAGCCATGGCTAAGATTTTTGAAGATATTCTTACAACAATCAAAGTCGACGTTTTCTAATCAATCCATGCACCTCTCACAACAAGACTTATTATCATTGGAAGAAAAAGTGAGTCAATCTATTCTCCCTTTAGGAGGCAAATTATTGGAAGTTTGGCAACAATCAAAAGAAGTCTCCTATAAAGCACGATTTGAGCCAGTAACAGAATATGACCCTCTTATTGAAAATAAATTAAGAAAATACTTATTTAAGATACTTCCCCAGGCAGGGTTTATTGTCGAAGAAGGAGAAGATAGTGAAGAAAAAGACTATATGTGGACTATTGATCCAATAGACGGTACAAAAAATTTTATTGGGAATATTCCCCTCTTTTATATTCAGGTTGCATTAACCTATAAAAAAGAACCTATTTTAGGTGTATTGTATAATCCTGTTTCGGATCAACTCTTTTCTGCAAGTAAAGGTAATGGCGCGAGAGTGGACGGTGTATTAATAAAGCACCAGACAGTCGATGCATTAGAGAAGGCTTTTATTGATATGGATTTTGGAGGACACAATAATGGATTGTATTGGAAACTGCCAGTATTCGAAGCGTTGTGCAAAAACTGCAATAGACTTAGGTCTTCAGGAGGAAGTTATGGTCCATACATTGCTTTTGGAGGTATTGATGCATTTGTTGTCGTTAATGAAACAACAAAATTAGTTGACCAAATGCCCCGCATTATTTGGATGAGGGAACTTGGACTTACTGTTGAACAATTTGAAGTTAAGGGACATAAAGTGATGGTAGCTGCAAATACATTACTTTTTTCAAAGATTAAAGACTTGATAGAGTCGGCAATAGTCAATACCTAACCTGTCTTCTTTCTGTCAGAAAAAAATCTTGTAACTCCTTAGCTATCATGCTAGTATAAATGAATACTATGGTTGATTTTTCTCAATTTGACAAATCTACATTTACCACAGATGGTTACGTAAAAAAAGTGGACAAGCCATGGGGATATGAGCTTCATTGGGTTCCGGAAGGAATGCCTTACATGGGAAAAGTATTGCATATCGATGCAGGGAAGAGACTTTCTCTTCAGGTACATGATGTAAAGCAGGAATCCTATTGGTTGGTAACTGGTGAGTGTGATTTAATATTTGAAAATAGTAACGGTGAGCT
>CAZRBN010000009.1:0-27006 GCA_964598355.1 uncultured Gammaproteobacteria bacterium | reverse complement strand
TAATTTCATGACAATGTCAAGCTATAGGCCTATTGTTAAGGCTGACTTCTTTCTTGTATTACGTAGTACGTTCCCGCAAAGTTACATGATGTCTGCTAGGCACAAGTCTACGGCTGGATTCGCTGAGATAATTTGATATAGTTATGAATTTAACTGTTGACATAATATGCATTTAAATGTACATTTAAGTAGCTATGGACTATATAACTACTACTGATTTAAGGACCAAATCTTCGCAACTTATTGATGCTCTTGAGAAAGGCATGGAAGTATCCCTTATTCACCGCTCTCAGCTTGTAGCAATAATCAAACCTAAATCAAAAATGAAACCATTGAAAAATACGGACATAGTAGAGCTTAAAGAGTTAGCTAAAAGTGCTAATTTGCCTAAAATGTCTTATGATGACCGAAAAAGAGCCTATACTGAGCACCTATTAAAAAAGTATGGCAAAGATATTTCTTGACACAAACTACTTTATTGATGCCATTCACAGAAACCCAGAAAAACAAATTCTTGATAGTCTTGAAGGACATATCGTTTGTATCTCCCCTCTTTCAATTCATATTTACTGTTATATATACAAAATAAATATACCAAATAGTATTTTATCTTCTCAACTGAAAAAATTTCAAATTATAGATTTTACTCAACAAGTAATAGAACGATCGTTAACAGGCCCAACAAATGACTTTGAGGATAATGTACAGCTCCATAGCGCAGTGGAAGCAGATTGTAA
This sequence comes from uncultured Gammaproteobacteria bacterium, assembly GCA_964598355.1. Lineage (GTDB taxonomy): Bacteria > Patescibacteriota > Microgenomatia > Levybacterales > UBA12049 > DASQJJ01. The sequence goes on along the minus strand of CAZRBN010000009.1, from coordinate 26,269 downwards.
TACATTTTTGACAAACGATAAAGAGTTAAGAGAAATGAAATTCTTCGGTAAGGTTAAAATTGACTCGAATTAGTATAAAAGTACGTTCCAAAAAACTTACATAACCCCTGCAAAGTGCAAATGATATAGAGAAGACGTATTAGTCCCAGAAGCTTTTTACTTTATCGACCTTCAAAAGTTCCTTATCAAAGCTCGCGAGAGCACCCTTTCGGGAATATGCTGCAATAATGCAGTCTGCCATATCTAATTTAGTTTTTTCAAAGATTTTTATCGCATTTTTTGTGTAAGGAGATAACTTAATATTCTTTTGTGAAGAAAGAAATTGGAATATTTTTATAAGTTTTTCTTTAGAAGTAGCATACTGTTGATCCAAAATATACTCTAATTCAGGAAAGACTACTTCAGGAATAAAAATTTCTTTCTCTTCTTTTAGCAATTCCTTTACTTTGTTCGCCTTATCAGCTATGTCGTTCGTAAAAAAGCGAATTAATGAATTTGTATCAAGAACGACTCGCATATTTCTTAATCACTTTTGCTCTTATTATAGCTTTAGTCTCTTCTTTAGAAAGATTTGCTTTAACAGGAATGATACCTATCATATCGTCTATATTTGATACTTTCTTTGCTATTATTTGATCGCCTTCAACAGTAAAGTTGACTTTATCAGCAGGTTTTAAATTAAAATAATCTCTTATACTCTTCGGTATTGCAACTTGACCTTTTTGTGTAATTGTAGAAGTTCCATCCATAATAAGATATTATTAGCATGCAATACTTTTAATGTCAAGTAATAAATTGATAGTAAGGTATTACGTATCTAGATAGGTAATACCTTACTATATTCAAACTAAGATATTTAAAACCTGCTGATAATCAATTATTGAGTCTAAAAACCAGATATGCCTTTAAAGGCTATCCTTTAGAGTAAGGGCTATCGGCATACCGAAAGATGTACCATATCGCTGTGCTTGTTTCTCCAGTGAACGTTGTTGCATAGAAGTAATTTTTTCAAAAAGCTGCATTGTAATAACAATGTTCTTCTTCTCAAACGTTCTTTTCCATCCACCAACCATTTTTCCCCCCACCACAATGGCGCCATTAACCATACCTCCCCCTTGATTGAGATGTGTGGCATATTTTTTGTCCAAAATATCACTTCTATCTTTATAAGCAATAAAATATTCATCAAATCCCGGAATCAAAAAGCTATCTTGAGATTCTTCCACACCTTTTGATGACTCTAACAGCCAATAGATCTTCCCTTCTCTTTCCAGTTTGTGCAATTGAGATCCAACCATATCCATCCCTCTTTTTGCATCACTAACAGGTAATCCTGACCACCAAACAAAATCTTGCACTTGTGCAGGACCATGACTTTGAAAATAACGTTTTATAAGTTCTACCAAAGCTTCGTCACGAGAAATTTCTTTCATTTTCGGCACTCGTTCATCAAGCAACATATAGGTAAATTGTTTACCTATTCTTGGACCACTGCAAATAATTCCATCTAATTCCGCTTGCATTAGTGTATACGAAAGTCCTAAATTCTTTGTTGGAATTTTCTGCTTTTCTAGCTCACTAGTAAGCGACTCACGTGTTAGTTGTTTCCCTCCTTGTAACGCTTTTCTAATAACCACATTGCTTTTTTGGAAAATAGTTTTATCAAGACCAGATTGTCGGTAGTAATATCCATTGAAATTATGAACTCTCGGCGATGTGAGTGCTAACATCCAACGAATGTCAGAGGGTGTAACAAAATGCCATGTAGGACGCATTATATGTGTGCGAAGAATTTTACCTTCATTAAATGCCTGCTCAATAGATGCATCCGTTTGATCCTTAGTACGAAGTACTATCGCCCACTTTGCAGCAGCGAAATCTTGTGCTTGCATTGCGCCAAACCAAATGACAACATCTACAGGGTTTCTAAAGTTGGGAGAGATAAGTTGCTGATTATATAATCTGATTTGTACAATATCTGAAGTCATCTCACGTAGAATATATCATTTACAATGAAAAAGCCATTTTTAGGAAATACTTCCTACAAAGATACTCAGAGTCTACTGATATAGTTATTGATTTAATAAGACTTCTACTTGCTTTTTTATATACACGCACTAACATATTACACTCCAACCTTCCTTCGTCATAACCTACGGCAGAGCTCGTGCCAAAAATTACTTCTGTCTTACTTTCCTACTTTTTCTATCTTACTTTCTTCCTGTATTTTGGGAGAATGAATCAGAGTACTACTCCTCCCAAACAAAAATATGACCCTCTTCTCCATCAGAAACCACATGAAATACAACCAGAAGGCACAATGCGAACAATGCAAATAGCGTTACCCACTGAGACACGTCAAAAAAATTCTGAGATGCTCAACCAAATTCTTATCGATAGCATTGCTTTGTATGACATGTATAAAAAACACCACTGGCAAGTCTATGGACATACGTTTTACCAACTCCATTTACTCTTTGACAAACATGCTGGCGAACAATTGGAGCTTATCGATCTTCTTGCAGAACGGGTGCAGACACTAGGAAATGTGGCAATTGGTATGCCACAGGATGTTGCAGAGCGGACAAAGATTCCACGTCCTCCCGCTGGTGCAGAAACACCTCCTGTTATGCTCAGCCGCCTGTTAGATGCTCATGAAATTATTATCCAACAGGTTCATGAAGGTATTGATGTAACAGAGCAGAATAAAGATTGGGGAACGAATGATTTGCTGATGAGTGATGTGTTACGTCGCAACGAGTTGCAAGTATGGTTTGTCTCCTCACATGTAATTGAGGTCAATGTCGTCGATGATAGTGCGAATAAGTAATACTCCCATCATTCCTCAGTGAGCATGCAAACGACAGAACACTCACAAAATGCTGCGGTCACACGAACCATCTCAAGCTGTGGCAAATAGAGTCATGTGTCTGCAAGGGACGAGCTAAATACGGATTAAAAATCAAATAATAATCTTCCTCACCTACCACACTTTTCTTAGGTTTCAATTATATCTTTGTAATAAGAAGTACAGAAAAACATCGTAATACTCCATGAAAGCGATACTATGAAAAGTTCGGGAGTGATATTTACTGCGAAGAAGAGACAACCACTACGATTTCTTCTTATGGTTTTTGTAACAGCATTGTCCTTAGTATTTTTCACTTTCCAAAAATCTAACGGTTCGTCTTATCACAAAGCAATTGCTGCCTCACCACAAAACGCCGTCATCATACAACATCTGCAATTTATCCCTGCTCAAATTACCGTATCCCCTGGGACAACAGTAGTATGGACAAACCAAGAAAATAATATTCCCCATACAGTAACCTCAGATAGTGGGTTATGGGATTCCGGAACACTGCAGCCAAGACAATCTTTTTCTCACACATTTTCAACACCAGGAACATTCTCTTATCATTGCAATATTCATCCATTTATGCATGGAACTATTGTGGTAACAGGAACCACTTCAGAAGTAACACCGACACCTCTACCAACTTCCATGCCCGTAGTGACGCCCACCCCGACTATACAGCCACCATCCACTCGCGTAGTAACACCAACACCTTTGCCAGTACCTGTGACATCACAGCCTTCTCCAATTGTTTCTTCTCCTACCCCAACACCAATAGCACCAGTTGCACAAATCCCACTTGGTATCTCAGCCACACAATCTCAGTCTCAATCGCAATCCGCTATATTCTTGAATACTCCCTTATCGCTCTGTACAAATACACAAAATTGTCCGAGTAGTACTATGAGTATCCAACAAAGTCAAGCACAATCACAATCTATTATCATTTCCTCTCCTCGATAGGATATTCATTTGGTCTCAGAACCGGCGAATCAGGGACGACAAGGAGGTTTTGAAAGTGAATTTTAGTTATTAAAATTGAGTCAATTAATGCTCTTTTCCCTTTTGCCTTATTTCCCGAACACTTTCATCATTCTCTTTTAAGAGATTATAAAATTGGAGAAGATTCTTCACAGTATGTGTAGGCCTTATCCGTTCATCATGAGGATACGCACTTTCAATCCGAACCGTCTGAGTGCCTGCGCTATCACCACAGATAACATCATCATCTTTATCACCTATCATCCAACTTGTTGCTAAATCAAGATGTAAATCTTTTTGTGCTTGTAACAACATACCAGGTTTTGGTTTTCGACACTCACATTCTATGGCGAATTCTGGCGCACTTCCTTTTGGATGATGGGGACAAATATATACAGCATCAAGCCGTACACCGTTTTCTTGTAATCTTCTTTCTAATTCTCCCTGAAATACAGTAAATTGGTCGTATGTAAATTTGCCTCGTGCTATTCCCGATTGATTGGTAACTAAAACAAGAGCATAGGTATCATCCTTAGTTAATCGTTGTAGTGCTTCAAGTGATTCAGGCATTATCTCTAAATCTGATATCTTAAACATATAACTTTTATCAACGATGACTACTCCATCTCGATCTAAAAATAATGCCGATCTCTTTGTACTCATAATTGGGTCGAGTCTATCACAGACTTTTCAATTATGGAATAACGTTCTATAACCCAACTATCTTACAGCGGCTTGACGGACTAAATCATCTGAGATAAAATGCATGATTATGGTAACTATTATCGAAAGAATAACTAGCACATGGAAATCTTGGCAAGAAGCTTGTAATCTAAGAACTGAACCTAGAAAAAGAGTTGCTTCTCGAAGAGCCTCTGTAGATACTGGACTCACTTGGCCTTCACATAGTACTGCAACAAATGTTTATGGAAATCCATGGGGACGCACTGCACCAGACGATACGCCTTACTGGGGGGATTAATCCGTATCTTTCTAAGAGTCTCCTTTTACTCCCTCTCTTTCTGAAGTTGATTGGATGACAAAGCCCAATGCCTGAAGGCCTGCCTATACCCATTGCAAGGAATTCAGCACATCCTTTTTTTTGCTACAAGATAGAAAAATGGGTTGATTTTTCTTTCCATTAGGTGTTAACTAACACTACTATGTACCAAAAAGGATTTTTGCATACCTTCTTTGCATTCTTTGTTGCAGCAACTACATTTGTTGGAGGATTTTTTCTTTCTCATCACGCCTCAATCACTCCAACTCAGATAACACCCGCTCCCCAACCATCTGTTACTATCTCTCCTACTGCACCAACCAACCAAAAAATTACCACAGGGATAACAGGTACTATTACTCTTGGTCCAATTACTCCTGTATGCAAAATAGGTACACCTTGTGACAAACCATATCAAGGAACAGTTATCGTAAAAACAATGGACGGAAAAGAAATAACCCAATTTACCTCCAGTGGAGATGGACTTTTCACTGTTGCACTGCAACCTGGAACCTATTGGCTTACCTCAGTAAATACCATGGCAAGACCCCATATGCAACCTCAACAAGTTGTGGTGAATAATGGGCAACTTACCACTCTCCACATACAGTTTGATACAGGAATACGATAAAGGTATTAGGCAGCAAAATTAATCTTTTCGGCATTGTCCCCAATAGGTATTGAGTATACCCCAGTAAAGCAGGAAGTATTAAATCGTTCTTCTGGAATGCCAATTGCCTTAAACATCCCTTCATAGGAGAGATAATGCAAACTATCTGCACCAATAAATTCTCTAATTTCGTCAACAGTCATGTAAGACGCAAGAAGATGTTTTTGATCAGGAGTTGCTATGCCATAGAAATCTGGGAACTTAACAGGAGGTGAAGAAATAGCGACATGCACCTCTGCTGCACCAGCATCTTTGAGCATTGTCACAAGCTCTTTGAGCGTTGTCCCTCGTACAATGGAATCATCAACTATAACGACCCGTTTCCCTTTCAAGACCTCACGCATAGCGCTGAACTTTCTCCTGACAGCTTCTGCTCGCGTAACTTGGTCCGAATTAATAAACGTCCGATGAGCATATGCATCTTTTATCAGTGCATTCGGCTTATATGGTAAGCCTGATTCTTCAATATACCCAGCAGCAGCAGGAGTCGAGCTATTTGGTACTGCAAATACCATATCTATATGTTCCCACATATGCTTTGTTTCACAAGCAAGCTGTCTGCCCATTGCTTCCCTCATTTCATTCACCCGCTTGCCATATAAAATACTTTCAGGTCGAGCAAAATAGACTACTTCAAAAATATCCAAGTGCTCTTCTCCTTTTTCTATTTGATGTTCATGCAACCCATCTTTATCAATAACAACCATTTCACCAGGTTTAACATCTCGTAAAACGTTTGCATTCACCCGGTCCAGTCCAAGTGTTTCAGAAGACAACGCATAACCTTTGTCCCCCATTTGCCCGATACTCAATGGCCTGACACCATGACTATCACGTACTCCTAGTAATTTATCTTTCGTCATCACCACCAAGGCAAATGCTCCAGTAAACAATGGGTATGATTCCCGCACAGCATCTTCAACTGCTAGCCCTTGCTCCATATGCCATTCAATCGCTCTCTGCATCATTTCCGAGTCGTTTAAATCAGCTATATCAATATGTCTTTCATGAAGAAATGCTTTTAACTTTTTCGTTTCAGGAAGATTGCCATTGTGAGCAAGAGAGACAAGATTTTTTTCGGTGGTAATCGGTTGGAAATGTTTTTCAGAACTTCCGGATGTGGCATATCGATTGTGGCCTATGGCAATATTCCCTTCAAGACGATATATATCTTCTTCTTTGGAGAAAACTGATGAAACAAGACCAGCTCCCTTATGCGTCAACAGAGTACCTTCAGTATTTGCTGTTATACCCGATCCGTCTTGTCCTCTATGCTGTAATGCAGCAAGACCCACATGTACCAATGGTGCTGCTTGTTGCTCTTTCAGAAATACTCCAAAGACTGCACATTTCTCCACAAGTCTATCTTCTTCAATCCCAGGAGTTTTTATCATTTCAGGTGAAAATGGAAGACGTCTATTGAGACGGAAATTGGGAGAGAAACATGTGCTTTTCGTTTCGAGGTGACCCACAATACACGTACTATAACAATAGCCACGCAACTTATCAACACGCAAGCGCTTTGCTTGACTCCCTTCTTTTCTCCTGTTACTCTAAAAGTATGGCGAAGATTCCAAAATCTCTTACCACTGTCACACTTTTCTCAAAAATTTTAGCACTCATTCTTTTGGTTTTTATTATTCCACTAGCCAGCTTTTATGCAGGAATGCAATATCAAAAAACAGCAACTATTGGACAACTAGAGCTTCCAACTGCAGTGACTCACTCTCAACAAATAGCATCTGCTGCGAAAAAATTAGTGAGGGATTATTTGGAGAAATACACTATTCCCTCTGCTTTATCCACGCAAAGAATTGAAGAGTACAAAGTCTACCATCCCCAAAGTGTTTTTGAAAAAGATACCCAACTTTCCTTTCAGATCACCTATGCTGTGAAGCCTTCTTCAACCTTAGCAAATACGTATTGGCTTGTGGGTAATGGAGTCTTAGAAACGAATGGCTGGATAACAGGGAAACGTGTACAAATAACAGCAGTAAAGAAAAATGGAGCCTACCAGATTACTGCTATCACCACCAGATAAAAGACTTATACAAGTACTCCCTTCTTTTGGGTCTGACAAATGATAAGAGAGTGTCCAACACTATCTTCTCCCACTTCTATTCTTGTAAGCATATCATCATATGTCTTTCTTCAAGATGGCCTGATTCGGATGGAAGGACTATGACACTAGTCCTTCTTCTCTGCAAAAGCTTTTCCGGAAGCAATAAGGTTGTTTCCCATCCATTTTTTGCAGTAATAACCACTGGAACATGTCCTGGAAATTCCATAGCCATGAGCCTATTATACCACCGTAGCCTTCCTTGCCTACTTCTTACCATCCTGTTATCTTTTTCTCTTTAGCAATCTCTATCCTGAAAACAGAAAGCTGCCCTATTCTCTATGAAGAAAGTGGTAGCTTTTTTATTTGCTTTTTTGTGTATGCTTCTAGCAAGTAAGCCCTCTTTTGCGTCTCCCCCTCCTAATTTTCAGAGAAATCTCATCGTTGGGACAGGACTCAATGCACCATCTGGTTTTGGTATTGCACCTGACGGACGAATTTTTATTACAGAGCGTCAAGGTGGCGTGCGAGTTGTTAAAACTGGTCAGCTCCTCCCCACTCCTTTCACCACACTTCCCTCAGCAGCGACTGGTGATCGAGGATTAGTTGGTGTTGCATTTGATCCTAATTTTCTCACCAATCATTACGTCTACTTTTATTACACAGATGCAGTTGATTTGCATAATAAATTAGTCCGATTTGATGCAAGTATGGATACGGCAATGGAAGGAGGACTTCTTCTCTACCAAACATCTGACCAATCTTTTTCACTGCATATCGGAGGGACTGTACAATTCGGTCCTGACGGAAAATTATATATTTCTATTGGTGACAATGGAAATCCTCCTAATGCACAGGATATAACCAATCCTCATGGGAAAATAATACGGTTAAATCGCGATGGAACAATTCCAACAGATAATCCTTTTTACACTATTCCTGGTGCTGCAAAAGAAATTTGGGCAGTGGGATTTCGTAACCCTTTTCGATTTCAATTCGATAGTGTGACTGGCAACATGTATGAAGGCGATGTTGGAGAAGCATCATGGGAAGAAATTAATAAAGTTATCAAAGGAGGTAATTATGGGTGGCCAGACTGTGAAGGATATTGCAAAACACCCAACTCTCATTTTATTGATCCTATCTATGCATGGTTTCATAATCCAAATATTTCTGCAGGAAGCGCTGCTGCAGTAGGTGGACCAGTCTATCATGGCGATATGTTTCCGGCTGACTATCAAGGGAGACTCTTCTTTGGAGATTATGCGCAAGGATGGATGAAAACAATGAAGTTAGACAGTAATGGGAATAACGGAGGCGTGGAAGATTTTGATACCAATGTCGGGACAATTGTTGATATACATACAGACCCCAAAGATGGAAGTCTTTACTACGTCGATATTTTTCCCGGAGCTCTCTATCAAGTTACTTATTCAACCGGCAACCATGCTCCAATTGCTAATGCAACTGCCGATAAAGTAGCGGGTAATGCTCCATTAACAGTTACTTTTTCTAGCAGCGGAACAACAGATCCTGACAACGATCCTCTTACCTATTTCTGGGATTTTGGTGACGGAACACATGCAACAGAAGCAAATCCAACGAAAATATACAATAATCCTGGTACCTACACTGTACAGATGAAAGTGAGTGATGGACAATATACCTCCCTTGCTGTTCCGATAGTAATACGTGTCGGCATTCCCCCAACAGTGAACATTATCCAACCCCTTGATAAATCAACCTATCATGCTGGAGACACAATTCATTACTCCATTGATGCAGAAGACGGAGCACTCAATGATTTATCTGGCAATCAAGTAGCAACAACAATTGTTTTCCATCATCAATCTCATATTCATCCATTCTTAGGACCTGTATATGGAACAACTGGTAATTTTACTATTCCTACTACTGGTGAATCTTCCCCTGAAACATGGTATGAAATGGACGTAACTGCAACTGATGGCAGCGGACTTTCTACCACCAAAGCAATTACAATTCACCCTGTGGAGTCCCAACTTACCTTTACTGCCAACCCTATTGGCCTGAAAATTCTTTTGGACGGTATTCCAACAGATACACCCTATCCAACTGCAGCAGTTATCGGATTTCAAAGGAAACTAAGCGTCCCCGTATACCAACAAAAAGATGGTACCTACTTCACGTTTCATAACTGGTCTGACGGTGGCGAGGTAATTCACGTGATTACTACGCCACCGCTTGATGCCACCTATTCGGCACAATTTGATACTGCCTCTGCTTTCCACGCACAATATTTTAAAAATACCAACTTATCAGGAGATCCTGCGATAACTCGTGACGAAAAGGCGATTAATTTCCCCTATGGAGATACTGGCTCACCTGATCCATCAATTGGCCATAATACGTTCTCGGCCCGTTGGACAGCTAGTCAATACTTTGCAAAAGGGAAATATATGTTCAGTGCAACTGTTGATGATGGAGTAAGACTATTTATTGACGGGCACTTAGTCATAGATAAATGGATTGATGAAGCAACCACAACCTATACCGCAACTGTTGACCTGACAGCAGGACAACATGAAATCAAAATGGAATATTATCAGGCATTTGGTGGAGCAGTAGCACAATTAACATGGGATTTATCACCGGATAACGCAATAGTTACACCAACTCCCACACCAACACCGACTACTGCCCCAACTCCAACAGTAAGCCCAACGACAACCCCAATACCAAGCATCACTGCTACTCCAACACCTACTCCACATGTCAGCCCAACCCCTACACCCGGCTCAGGGTCTCCAACCCCAACTCCTTCTGACACCCCTACACCTCCTATAAATCCTACGCCAACAACTCAGCCTACTCCTCCTGTTTCTGGTACTCCATCCCCTACAGAAACACCATCTGTTACTCCCACCCCAAGTTCAGAACCTACACCTACAGACACGCCTACTCCTTCTGTTACTCCTACCAATGACCCTACTCCATCCCCAACCCCTACTCCCACACCTACTACAAAACCCACGCCAACACCGATGCCAAGCACAGGAACACCTACTCCTCCTTCTTCTCCGACAAACAACAATGCTTCCAGTTCGTCAAGCAATACAGAAACTCCCGCACCTACACTATCTGTTAGTCAACCAACACCAACATTCACTGATACCCAGGATTCACAGGATTTCCTTACTGAGAATCCATCACCAACAACAGAACCAACAACTACTCCTATAAAATCAGTGAAAGGAACACATAGTTCTCAGACATTCTGGCAAATGTTGATGCAGAAATTTCAAACAATAACTCATCACAGTATATCTCTTTGGAACCAGACCTCTCGTGCAATTTCAACTGTATGGAATAGATTCTTTCATGCAAGAGCCGAAAAAAAGACAGCATTTTCTAAGGGAGTATTTGTAAAGAAGCAGAGTCCTCCTATTTTCACCTACTCTATCCACTTCCTCAAACTATAAAATCAACACATTGTTGAAGTCGGACCCTCATAAGGCAACAACTATTGAGCTCTGTAGAAAGATTGGACTTTGTAGAAAGAAGATCTATTTGAGAAATCAGTATTAATGAGTTGTTCTCCAGACCCTGAAGGACCAAATTGCCAATAATTAAATCCTACTACTTTATGATTTTTGGCAGCTGTCATAGTATCCTGTACTTCCTGATCGACATTCTGCCCATTTACTGTGCCGTACTCGCCTATCACGATTGGCGTTGTTGGATATTTTGTTTGCAAAGCAGTAAGTGATTGATCCATTGTCTCACCAACTAATTCCGGGTAATGGTCTATGGTAATATTCCCCATTTGTGCGACTGTACTATCTTCCAGAATGCCATGCCAATCCGGATTTTTATCTCCCCACGCAACAAACCCGTCAAAGCCGTAATATCCTATTTTCATATCTTTCCCTATTGCCTGCTCAGCATTTTTTGCAGTCGTCATTGCATCTCGAAGCCATTGGTTAAATTGTGCAGCACTTTGGAATTGGCAAACACTATTTGCACAATACGTTATACCTTGAATTCCTCCATTTTGTGGCTCAGGAATGGGTGTGAAAATATCACCATTTTCAAACAGATCAGGATTATTTTTAATATAATTACTTATCAAGTCGAGATAATTATTCCCTGTTGTTTTTGGTGTACTATAAATTCCTTCAAAAGAAAGTGGCATATGTCTATGCCATACGTGCATACCATGCGCACGAATTGCCTTTACCCAGGTCTTGGTATAGGAAAGTGCATCACCGCAGGATGGGTTTTCATACGGAGTCGAAATTGCCACATAATTTGCGCCTAATTCGACTGCTTTATCAAGCCATTTATTGATCCAGTCTAGCGGTCGTTGCCCACAGATCGTGTCTTTCGTATCTTTCATGGAATCAATACTTTGAATGGCAAATGTCCCTCCTGAATTTGCAGTTGTGGTAACAATAGGAGTTGGACTTGCTTGAGTCTGGGTTGATGGAGGAGTGGGTGTCGGAGACCCTGAGGTTGTTTGACCTGAACCTTGTTGAGAGGTTGCAGCATTGGCTATCAATGTAGCATTTATAATATCTACAGTATATGGTTTGTTGTACCAAAAGCGTGTATGGAAGTTCCCTGTAAGAGGTGCATTGATATTCAGCGCTTGGCCAGAAGAAATATCTTTAAAATCAGACAAAGGGATAGTGACTGTCTGCTGTCCGTCTTTACAATTTTGGCCATATTTTGACAGTGCAATATATTTCCATCCATTTTGGTCAAAAATAAGAGCTGAAGCATCTCCATCAAGCGCACAAAGACCGTGCAAATCATATGTTACTTGCACTGATGATTTTCCAGCAAGAATAGTTGCAGCAACAGTTTGGGATTTCTCAACAGACCCACCTTGAGCTTGCAGATGCCAAGGAGATTGTAGTATTGTTACGTCTTGTGCATGCACACCCGGCTGATAGGCATATACTCCCAAACCGACAACAAGTGGAAGTAACAAAAGTATTGATATTAATTTTTTCTTCATACGAGTTTGTTAATAATTCTAAATAAGTTCAAATCAATTTCTTTCCTGACTCTTACGCGTACGTGTCTGTCCCTTTTACCAAACATATTGCAATGGTGTCAAACTTTTTTAGACAGATAGAGAAGTTACACTTAGACTGTTATAATAGGCCAAATCAAAGAAGCAATTTTGTTATAGTGACGTCTAGTGTGAGGCATTTTTCTTACATAACCATCTATAACAATATTCCTGCGGACCTCTGCTTTTTATATCTACATACCTTGTTATTTTGATAAACTGTTACAAGTCATGATTAATCTTCTGAACAATGCCATTACATTTTTCCCGCAACATACACCTATTGTCATAACACTTGCAAAAGGAATAAATAACTTTACCATTCGTATTCATGACTATGGAGATGCAAAGGATGTCCCCTACATCTTTCACGTGTTTTATAAGGGGGACGGAAAATAGGAATCCCTAGAGCATATGTTTCGCTGGGATACAACGACATTTCTCCTCAGAAAATACACTACTATGCCAGTCTCATGAGCCGCTGTCATGTCTTGGATAACACAATACAGGAAACTTGAGCTTACTTGACAAGAAAAGAATTTCTTCTCACTATACTTATTGGTCCATGAAATGCTTCTCTTTGCGGTAGTTTAATAACATGCTCCTCCCCAAGCATATGAGCTAACTTTTCATCGAGACTTCTTGTTTTAAAAACAGTAAATGGAGTAAACCCTTCAGCATATTGAAAAAAATCTCCGCCCCTTTGTTTATCTTCTGCTACACGCCTTTCAATATGATCTGCATATTCCCACGATGTATCAATATTCCCCATTTGGCTTGGATATTTTTTAAGAGATTCTTGTTTTAGAAGCTCTAGTTCCGTTGCATCGATAATAATTTCAGCCGGTGCTGTGTCCCCATACATACTTTGCATATTCTGGGGATCCCAGAAATACAAATCTGCTTCAACAGATGGCATGGGTAGGCCATTTGGTTGATATAAATGAAGACCTGCTTTCATAACCGCCTGCTGAACAATAAGAGAAGTATTTTGGTGATCAGGATGTGGGTCTCGAGTATGCGGATTGTACGGGTCAGGGTGACTAAAAACTACTCCTGCACCTTCCTTTCTGACAATTTTTGTAATAGTATCAATAAGAGCTCTGTCATAAGACGGAACATGAAAATCTTCAATCCCTATATTGATAATTTTATGAATCCCCAAAACCTCTCCTGCTGCAATTGATTCTTCAAGACGACTTTGTATATGCTCATTCAATCTATCTCTTTGCACCTTTGGGGACGCTCCATATCTTCCATCAGTAAGCGTTAGCATGATAATTGGATATCCAATGTTGGTAAATCGTGCAATTGTTGCTCCCATAAATTCTTCACCATCATCTGGATGAGCGCCAATGACATATACTGTTTCCTTTTGAGAAAATCTCGATCTATCTTTGAGAGTATGGGAAAAATAGGTATCAGATTCTGACTCAATACCAAAAGGCCTCTGTTCTGCAATAGCAGGAATAACTAGCTCTTTTTTTGATTGGTCAAAACCTTCTTCTCTTCTATTTGTATCTATTGTTTCAGTAGTCATAATTGATAGCATCTTTTGCCACAAAAAAACCCCGCTCAGCGAGGTCAAGACAAAAAAATCACAACCCCGCTTAAGCGAAGTTGGAGCAGCAAACGGTTACATTACGTGTCATAGTAGGAAGAATATACCCTGAAGCCTTCTTTTTGTCAAGCAAAAATAGGAAGACTTCTCTTTTGCTTTCATTTGTGTCTATACTAAAAGAGTGAAAGATCCTCTACTCCGTTCCCTTTTTATTTTCAATGGAATTTTTGTCCTTGCAGCAAGCCTTCTTGGACCTTTGTATGCAGTCTATGTATTAAAGCTTGGGCAGGGAGTTATTGCAGTGAGCACTTCATGGTCTATTTTCCTCGTAGCAACAACTATTGGCACCTATATCATTTCCCGTTTTAAAGACGGAACAAATCGAGAGATAGATATGCTTAGGTCTGGATTTGTAATGAGAGCATTTGTCTGGCTTATGTACGGATTTATTCATACGCTTCCTCAACTAATTTTTCTTCAAATTCTTTTAGGAGTTGGTGAAGCGTTTGGATCCCCTGCCTTTAACGCACTGTTTGCTGAACATCTAGAAAAACACGAACATATTCACGACTACGCAGACTGGCAGATTGTTAGTAACATTATGACTGCAAAAGGAACTTTTGTAGGAGGATTTGTCGTAGCCTGGTTTGGATTCCGTTTTCTCTTTCTCGGCATGGCAGCATTTGCCCTTATCTCTTTTGTAGGATTCTGTTTACAATCTAATAGACAATCCAATACCTAATGTACTTCTGTTGACTCAACAAATAACCTCATGCATAATCAAACCATGAAGAAAGAGCCAATGATTCCTCAAGACTATTCCTGGGGCACTATGATCCTTATTGGGTTGGGAGTTTTGTCAATCGGACTTGCTATTGCATACGTTGGATTCTTTTTAGCACACAAATAATCCCACCTTGACATCTTTTCTGAGATACTTCACTATTAAAAAGGTATGGCAAAAGTACAGAAAAAAAATACTGTTATTCATGCTATTGCAGCTTCTAATTCCTGGCTTATTGGACTGCTTCTTCTTTTGGCAGGAGTTGTTATAGTAGCATTGTACAATTATTCAACAATGCAATCAGTAAAAGGAATCAGCGATAAAGTCAGTACAGCATCTGCTGAAAATAATGAAATCAATCGCATTTCCAATGGATGTTTTGTCCTAAAAGGAAATTTTGCTGTATATGATCCCTGTGGAGTTGGACTCTATAAACATGTTCTGTATCAGTGTGGAGATGGGACAAAAATAAGATTAGGAGAACCAACTACTTGCAAATCAATACCTAACTGGCTGAGCACTGTAGCCTTTTCATGCAAAAGTCATACCAGCTGTGATACCAAAACGACTCCCACTTCTAAAACAACAGGCAAATCAGAAATATCAGACAGACCAACTCCAACATCTACTATCCGCCTCACCCCTAACACAACCACCAATACAATAAACCCATAACTAGCTAAAAATTTTCCTCTATCCTTCGACCATAAGTTCAAAATGAAAGACTTGACAAGCTCAGATGAAGAAGGAATAATCAAACTATGACCAATCTCTATCCCCACATTGAAATAGAGAGAATACGTCGACCTAACCGTTTTTATGCTATTCCTCTTATAGGTTTTTTGACAAAACTTATTATAATAATCCCTGTAACAATCGAAATATCCCTTCTTCGCTTGATGGTGTTTCTTGCAAGCATTCTGAATTCAGGAAATATTTTTTTTCGAGGAAGATATTGGAAATGGGCACATGATCTCAACCTTGGAACAATACGACTGGAAGTCAATGTCTCCTACTTTCTCTTTGGGTTAACTGATACGTATCCTGGCTTTTCACTTACCACAACACCTGATTATTCACTCACTATTCCTTTGAATAAAAACCCTAACCGAATTCTTGCAACCCCACTCCTTGGTTATCTTATCCGTATGCTTCTTATGTTTCCTTATCTTTTCTATCGTCATGTTGTGAATATGGCTGCGATTTTGGCAGTTATGGTGAGTTGGATTCCGGTTTTATTTAAAAAGAGATACCCTGAAACAACATATGAGTTAGTACGGGATAGTGTCCGAGTTGATGAGGCTGTTACCGCATATTTCCTCGGCATGTCAGACTCGTATCCAAGTTGGTGGATATCACTTAATCACAAACCTCTCAAACTTCTTCTGCTTACTCTTGCTGTGTTGTTTACCCTGTGGAGTTTTGCTGGAAATTGGGACAAGCAAACACATCAAAGAAAATACGACCAAAATCTTTACCAATATGGGACAACCCAACCCCTACCGCATTATTCTAATACCTACTAAACAGAGCATTTTCCTTATTGACCTACCCTAAAATTTAGCTCTATGCTTAAGTTAGTATGGTCAAAGTTGCCAGAGTGCTTTTTATTGTTTGCCTTTGTATCAGTTTTTCTTTTATTACCTCAGTTGCAGTTGTTTATTTTGGAGATACTGCATTTAAGAATGACCATATAGGTCAAGCAAAAAATCTCTATACACTTGCCTCCTTCCTGAATCCGATTAGTCAAGGAATTCAACGAAGACTACGAGCAGCAGAAGTAAATTATCAAGAACGAACAGACGCATCAGAAGAAACAAGCGATCCAAAACCCATTGCAATGAATACTACCCCATCTCAGGTGTTAGGAATTGCTTCATGCATTCCTGTCCTCATGTATCATTACATTCGTGTTAATCCTTGGCCAACAGATATCGTAGGATTCGGACTCTCTACTCCCCCCAATGTTTTTGGACAAGAATTGGACTATTACAAATCAAAAGGATACCAGACCATTACGCTTTCTGATTTAAAAAAAGTCTTGGAATACGCAGCATACCAAGAAACTAAATCCAAGCGTCCCCCTAAAGTTACTCCACCAACACCAGTTAAGCTTCCTGCAAAGCCTCTTATTATTACTCTTGATGATGGGTATAGAGATAGCTATACAGAAGCATATCCGATTTTAAAAAAACATGATATGAAAGCAGTCAACTTTGTCATAACAGGCTTTGTCGGGCTTCCCAACTATATGACATGGAACCAAATTGCAGAAGTAGACAAGACAGGTGTTATAGATATTCAATCTCATACAGTGAACCATTATGCGCTTGGCTCTCATTGTGGAATAACTAATCGCTGCATTCCTGATGCTCTTATCAAAACTGAAGTAACGCAAAGTAAAAAAGACCTTGAAAGCCATTTAGGAAAAACTATTGATTGGATTGCCTACCCGTATGGAAGTGTTGATGATGGTGTAAAAAAGCTTACCAAGCAAGCCGGATATTTTGGCGCGTTTGGAACAGACTTTGGTTCTTTTCAAGATACAGACTATCCAGGTAAATTCACTCTTCCGAGGGTACGTGTGAGTGGTGGAGATTCGGGTCCATCTGTTGTGAAGAGAATTGAACAAGCAGTTGCAGCATGTAGATAGAACTATGTTATTGCTACATTGTTCTATTGCTCTATTCTTATTATGAAAAAAATATTTATTCTCGTAACAATACTATCTTTATTACTCACACCACAACTTGCTTTTGCAGACAGTAAACCATCTGTGTCCTTGTCTGATGCTATTCTCGCAGATTTAGCACTTCGCAACTATTTAGACTATATTAGTATTTATTTTGTCGATAAAAAATCGCCTAATACCGTATCGCTCAACCCTACCAAACAATGGCTTCCTGCAAGTACAGTGAAGTTGTATGTTGCCATGTATGCTTTTGAGCAAATTGCAGAAAAAAATATATCTCTTGATGATTGGGTAACCATTGATGATAAAAATGTTGTCCCAACAGAGCTTGAAACAGATGAATATCCTGTTCTCACCCCAGGTATTACCACAACAGTTACGATTCTTCTCAACAAAATGATAACGCAGTCAGACAATACTGCCTATAATACCCTTTTAGATTTATTGGGGAGAGAAAATATTACTTCATTTATTCAAAATATTGGACTGCAACACACAATAGTGGGGTCCAAACTTAATTTGGATGATAATCAAACACAATATGAGTTTGCAGCTCCTGGATATAATATTAATACAACAACCGCTCAAGATTATGCAAAAGCATACGACCTGTTGGAAAGTAATAAATTGGCAAAAAGTAAAGATTTATTACAGATTCTTGCTCATCAGAAAATTAATTCCATGCTTCCTGCGTATCTCCCTACAACACTTACCATAGAGCATAAAACAGGTGACCTTGACCCCCTCTACCATGATGGAGGCATTGTGATTGGAAATAATCGCCATTACATTCTTACTATGTTTTCTAATTTAGGAAACCCAAATGTTCTTGCACATATTTCACAATTAATATACACAAGAAATTATTCCCTTGTTGGTAGTACCATTCCAGACAAGGAAGATACATCCAAACCAGATGGGCTCCAGGCACTTGATCCCTTGGTTATGAATCCACAGCAAAATGTTTTAGCAGCAACTACTCCACTCAATATTCCATTGCCTAATATTACCGCTGCAGATTTAGGAATTTCTGATAATGATATTTCGTTAGTTATTCCAGCAAAAAATCTCCCCAAACCATTCCTTCCTCCTCTTTTGAATAACGTTTGGTTTGGACTGCAAAAAGCACTGGTGATTGGGGAAAAAGCAAGACAAGGAGTGGTACTTTCCTATGCAAAAAGCGAACTTGGACGAGCAGCTGATTTAACAAAAAATGGGAAATCCCAACAAGCAACCCAAACACTCTCAATTGTTTCTGAAGTAGTAAAACAAATAGCAAAAGACAAAACACTTTCTCCAGACCAATCAACGCAAGTAGCAATAAAAGCACTTTCTGATACACGGTTTTCTCTGATGCGTGATCAATTATCTGCTGCAAAAAACGATGATACGAGAGCGCAACTTATCCAAACTATTGCCCAAACAGCACGAACTCATTTAACAGAAGTTGAGCCTCATTTAGCTGATGCAAAAGCTGCAACGAATTTAGCTCAAAAACCAGTAGTCGGAGAAATTATTACGACTGCCCCAGACCATATTGTTGTCCAAACTTCAGGAGGACAACAAATAACTATTCCTGTGACAGATACTACGAAAATAAAAGGTGAAACTTCACATGGGCAACCGACGCCCACGATGAGTCCAACAACGCAAACATCACCTATCCCCTCAACAAGTGAGTCTGCAATACCAACTCTATCTCCTTCTGAAGTTGCTCCAACCTCCTCTTCCCCGGGATCAATCTTTCGTAAAGGTGAAACTATTGCTGTATTAGGAAGTACAAAAGGAACAGTGTTGACTCCTTCTCTTATTGTAAACAATATTCCACGGGAAATTGCTGCACCTCACCCGGTTATTGCAGTGAAAGTTAATTCCAAAGACAATACGATGGTAGTTAGTGATAATGGCAATTTAATTCAAGTAGATCTATCGCAAAAAACAGCAATTAAAGCAAAAGATACTAATGTGGAATTGCAATCAATCAAACCAGGAAGTATTGTCGTTGTGCACCCTGACATGATAGAACCTGTACATTCAGATTCTCCTGTAACGTTACCCACCCTTTCTGTATCACCAAACAATGCTCAAAAGAGTTCTCCAACTACTAAACCAACAGGCCAAAGTTTGGAAAAAACAAACCAACAGACTCCAGCTAATACTGTATCCCCCCAACCTACACAAACAGGGTCTTCTGGGCAGAGTTCCCCTACTGGTTCAACAACAACTACCCCATCTATACAGCCTACTGAGGGAAGCAAAACAACTCCAATACCAAGTGGAAAAGGAGGAATATTTCCCCAGCTTTCACCAGCAAAATCACTTACTCCTGCTCCTACAGCTATTCCCTCTGCAACTATTCAACCTGTAACCAAACCAACTTCTGTAGCACCCACACAACCAGAAGTTATTCATGCAAAAAGTATCCAAGTCATACAACAACCTTCAACCAATTCCAAACCATCCGCACATACTCAACCTAGTAAACC
This sequence comes from uncultured Gammaproteobacteria bacterium, assembly GCA_964598355.1. Classification (GTDB taxonomy): domain Bacteria; phylum Patescibacteriota; class Microgenomatia; order Levybacterales; family UBA12049; genus DASQJJ01. The sequence continues at coordinate 6,120 of CAZRBN010000009.1, read as the reverse complement.
TCAATCCAATCATCCAACACAGCAGAATCAACCACAACAAAATAAACAAGTAGCACAACCTCAAACTCCCCCTTCACAAAATACTAAAAGTATTGGAAAATAAGATGGGAGTATCCCATTATTACAGTGCCAAGAATACGTACTATGTTCTGAGGAAAATTTTTGTAGAGAAACCCTCCGAATATAGTCTTTTTTAGTCAGGTAAAAGATTCATGGTAACAACATAAGCTTTTCTCAAAAAAATTCTCTGAGAAATTTAAAAAAATTGTCTAAAGATTTATTCAAAATAAAGAAACCTCTATGAAACAGATAAAACAAAAAAGAAAAGATATCGTTAAAAAAAAGATTCTTTCATTTGAAAGTCACCATTTTAAATCCCTCCTCTTTATTTTGTTGATAGTATTTTTTGCAGCTGCTGCATCAACTTTTGTATTTGGGATTCATACAGCAGTCACTCTTAAACTACCCAATAAAACGAGTGTCATAAATGCTTCCATGGTAAAAGGAATTCCTGAAGGAGAAGAAGCATATATAGAAAGAGGTAGTCCGCTTGACAAGCGAGAGATTAATCCAGCATTTGCTGCATTAGAAAACAAGATTTTTTTCCATGGTCCTCGGAACAAAAAACAAATAGCACTTACCTTTGATGCTGAGATGACTGATGGGATGAAACGTTCTTTCTTTTCTGGCAAGCCTTCCTACGATCCACGGATTATTGATATTCTAAATATAACTCATACGAAAGCAACACTTTTCCTGACAGGCATGTGGACAGAATTATATCCAAGAGAAGCATATAGCTTTGGACAAAATCCACTTTTTGAAATTGGTAGCCATTCATATGCTGATACGTCTTATGATGGCTATTGTTATGGACTTAAACAAATTTCCGATAAACAAGGTGCTGTAGATATTGAAACAACACAAAGAATTTTGAAAGATATTGTAGGAGTTGATAACAAAATATTCAGATTTCCCGGTGGATGTTATGGTCAAAAAGATTTAGAAATTGTAGAGAACCAAGAACACCTTCAGATTGTGCATTGGGACGTGGTCGGTGCTGATGGTTTTAATCAAAATGCATACTCTGTTGCTCGAAATGTTATTGATAATGCACAAAATGGATCTATTGTCGTGCTCCATATGAATGGTGCGCCAACCTCTCCAAAAACAGCAGATGCACTTCCTATTATTATTTCCGAGCTAAGGAGCAGAGGATTTGAATTTGTCAAAGTCTCCGAACTGTTAAACCTATAAATATTTTTTGTTCTTCTCTCTTCTTTGTATGGTTATACACTTTCGTCTTTTCGCTATTCTGTTTTATATTTTAACTATCTAAAAACTCTATTACTCTTTATCTTTTGTTTTAATATATGTCTACAGTACAAAAAGACTTCCTATAAATCCACATGCCGCACCAAGGAGACTTCCGCCAATAACATCGGTCGTCCAGTGCTCTCCCAAGTAAATTCTGCTAATTCCCATTACTATGTCATATATGACTAAAGAAAAAATAACAAATACTTTTTGTGTTCGAGACAACCGCTTACTATACGTGGTGATTATACCCAAAAAAGTAGTCATAAAAAGAGCCCGTCCTAAATGACCTGAGGGATACGAATTTTGTAGACGGACATTGAATTGAGGTAATTGGATAAGATGCTGTGTCCTCACCATAAATTCCGGAGGAGGAAGATGGTTCACAAATGTCTTTCCATAGATTTCTAGGACATGCAAAAAGATAAAAAAACCTAGGGTAAAAATTCCCATCAATTTGCGACGAATAGCCAGCAATACCAATAATATTATCAATACAGGCTCGAAGCTTCCAAATGTACTCAAAAAGGAAAACCAGTTATCAAACCTTCTGCTGATGTGGTCTTGCAGTCTGACTGTCATATCAAAATCAAATTGTGTAAAATGATTGTGGTGAACAATGTATGAGAAGAAAACAAATGCCATGAAGGCACTACTCCCTAGTAGAAATAAAGAAAGACTCCTCTTAGAAAAAATAGTAGATAGTATATTTTTCATCTGTTACCTATGCATTTTCACTTTCAGTCTGATAACTAAGAGCTCTCACTTAAAACAAATCAATCCCAACTAATGTCTCTCGTCAGCAATTACTAACAAGAATCTGAATTGGTCATGGAGATTTAATAATACCATGTCTTTTTCTCATATGCTAGAAACGCTGCCTTTAAAAGGTTGTTGTAAGGCAGATATCAAGAACTACTACCTTCTCTCCCCTATACTACCCACAAAGGAGGCGACATACATGCAAGAATATGGAATAAGACTTGACCCAGTTGTTGCTCAACAATCTGAGCCTAAAATGACTGAGGAGCTTTCTGCTTTTGCAGAGGGAGTAGCAATAAAATCGTCATTTGAGTCAGGAAAGGCATGGAAAAACCTCCTGGCATTCAAACAACTAAAAAGACTTGTTGAGAAAGGCTAACCTTTCCTTGTCTCTACGTAATTCCCTACACATTCTTAACATCCTCTCCATAAAGAATGTATATAACCAGTACCATATGCCGTATTCAGGAGAAATGCATGTACAGCCTGTTAACCATACTAAATCTGGCACCTATGCATCCGATGTACTTAATGGTGCTTATCTCAATCCTTTTTTAGTGAGAGTCAGATCCCGAGATTTCAACTATAACTCCAGTACGACACTGAGAGAAACATGCGTATGGGTACATCTTTCACAAGCGGACGAGGTACCTTTTGTCGTAAGAAAAAGACGATTTCAGCGAGAAGGACGCGAAGTCATAGAAAATGCAACTGTTATATTTACCGACCACAGTGGACTCCAAACACACCCGAAGTTATTTGAAAAAAGAACTCAATATATGAGAAAAGCACTCCTCTTATAAAGATTTCTCTTGTACACGAACATCAGTTTTTTTCATTTCCTCTGATATACTCATAGTAGGTATGCAAAAGAACTCAGTTGCTGTTATTGATTCTGGTGGACGCGGAGCAGCATTGGTTGAAGCATATAGAAGAAGTAAGCATGTTGGCACAATCTACTTTATCCCAGGAAATGACTATACAGCAACTATAATCCCCCATGTCACGACATTCCCCACTCTTAAAACAACAGATGTGACAGCAATTGTGGCTATTTGCAAAAAAAACACCATTTCCCTCGTTGATGTTGCACAAGACAATGCCATTGCTGTAGGACTCACAAATGCGCTGCGCCAAAAGGCTATTCCAACCGTTGGCCCATCAAAAGAAGCAGGACAAATCGAATGGGATAAAGCATGGTCTCGGGAATTTATGAGAAGAGTGCATATACCTCAACCGGAATTTCATATCTTCAATACGGCAACGGATGGGATCGCTTTTCTACAAAAAACGCCTGCTAAATCAGTTGTGATTAAAGCAGCAGGTCTTGCTGAAGGAAAAGGTGTCGGTATTGCACACACAAAAGAGGAAGCAATTGCATATATTACTACACTCACTCGCTTTGGTACAGCCGGACAAACATTTCTTATTGAAGAATTTTTAGAAGGAGATGCAAAAAAACCAGGAGAAGAATTTTCGGCATTTGCAATCTGCGATGGGAAAAATTGGCAAATGATTGGTTATGCTCAGGATCATAAAAAAGCTTTTGATGGAGATAAAGGAGAAAATACTGGGGGTATGGGGTGTAGCACTCCTCCACTTGTTGTTAATCAGGAAATTGACCGACAAACCAAAGATATCTTTGACAAAATTTTTGCAGGACTTGTTGCAGAAGAGAGGGCATATCAAGGTATTCTCTACTTTGGTGGCATGGTAATAGAGAAAAATGGGAAACCAACAGTCTTTGCTATAGAGTGTAATGCTCGCTGGGGAGATCCTGAAGCAGAAGTGCTTGTCCCAGGTATAGTAAATGATTTTTATGAACTGCATATGGCAGTTGCGCAAGGCAAGCTTAAAGGGAAGATAATCAAGACAGATGGCAAATCCCGAGTGTCTATTGTTGTTGCTGCAAAAGGATATCCTGAAGATTATAGTGCTATAAAGGGAAAAACAATTTCAGGATTACAGAAAGCAGCAAAAATACCAGGAATCAAGCTCTACGCAGCAGGCATGAAAAGAAATAGTAATGACTATGTTGTGACTGGCGGAAGAATACTCCATGTTGTTGGTGAAGGAAATAATGTATTTGAAGCAAAAACGAAAGCCCAAAATGCTAGAGAAGAAATCTCGGTTGAAGGAAATAATGATTTTTCAAGAAGCGATATTGGCTACAGAGATGAAAAAAGACTCAAAAATCCTACTCCAAATCCAACCCTTTGAGGAATTCTTTGAATTCACCATTCAATTCTTCATGCTTTAGAGCAAATTCTACAACTGTTTTCATATATTCTAACTTATTCCCTGTATCATAATATTTTCCACCTTTAATTTCTGCTGCCAAGACTTTCTTGCCATCCTCAAGCATTAATTTTAGAGCATCGTTATAATATAGCTCATTCCCCTCCTCTAAATTTTCATTTGCCCTATCTAAATAATCAAAAATCTCTGGGGTAAAAATTGAGCCTGATACATTGGCTAAATCTGAAGGTGCATTATCTTTTCCTGGTTTTTCAATAATGGTTTTGGCCTCAATAAGTCCAGGTCGTATTTCTTCTCCTCCTGCAAATCCATATCTATCATAGTCTTCCTTTTTGGTTGCGCGAATAGATGCGAGGACAGAGCAGCCAAACTCTTCGTATACTTCTATTAATTGTTGAAACCTACTTTTTGGTTCAGCATGAATAAAATCATCTGACCATGTATATAAGAAAGGTTCGTCTCCAATGAGCTCTCTAACATTCAATAGTGGGGTTCCATTTCCATAAGGACCTTTTTGGCGTACGTAGACAAAGTTGGCCATGTCTGCAATTTTCTCTGTTGCTTCAAGTAAAGGAAGTTTTTTTGGTCCACCCATTCTCAAATTCTCAACTAACTCCATGGAAGGCTTATCAAAATGGTCCTCAATGGTTCTTTTATGATAGCCTGTTACTATAATAATGTCTTCAATTCCTGCAGCCACTGCTTCCTCAACAACATATTGAATAACAGGTTTATCTACCACCGGAAGCATTTCTTTTGGCATTGCTTTGGTTTGTGGGAGAAATCGAGTGCCAAACCCAGCAGCAGGAATAACGGCTTTGCGAATCTTTTTATTCATGTCTCATGTTGTCATTCCAAACTTTTGGATCTTCTATAAAAGAAAGATGCTGAAGTTACTTCAGCATGACAGGTTGCTACTATTCTAATCTCTTCCCTCTTTACTTGTCAACTGGATTCTGATAGAATTGTTTTTACTAACAGTACGTTATGACCACACCAGTAGGCTTTTTGAGAGAAACATACGATGAACTCAAGAAGGTTACATGGCCGACTAGACAAGAAGTGGTTCGCTTAACAGCAACAGTTATCTTAGTCAGTCTCATTGTGGGAGTATTTATCGGTGGACTTGATTTCATCTTCACCTCACTCCTCCAAGTGGTCGTAAAGTAAGTGTATACAATCCCTATGGATACAAACGAACCAACACAAGTAATTGAAGAAAAGAAAACAATAATTATCCCTGATAACGCACGCTGGTATATTGTTCATACCTATGCAGGTCATGAAAATAAAGTTGCCAAAACACTTAGACAGCGAGCAGAAACCATGGGATTTGAGAATCATATTTTTGATATCATTGTCCCAACTCGTGAAGTTACCAAAGTAAATCAAGGCAAAAAGACCCAGATTCAAGAAAAAATCTTCCCTGGATATGTTATCGTCCGTATGGTCCTTACAGATGAATCTTGGATTTTAGTCCGAACAACCCCAGGAGTTACTGCTTTTATTGGTGCTGGCAACAAACCAACCCCAATTTCTCAACAAGAAGTTGAAGCAATTCAAAAATTCATGAAGCTCGAAGAGCCTTTGTACAAAGCTTCATTTACTGTTGGAGAAGCTGTTAAAATTGTGGATGGTCCATTCTCCGACTTCCTTGGAACAATTGAGAGTATCGATGAAACCAAAGGTAAATTGCGAGTTTTGGTATCTATCTTTGGTCGAGAAACACCAGTCGAGCTTGATTTTCTTCAAGTATCAAAGATCTAAGAGTCTATTAATGTT
>CAZRBN010000008.1:8966-30004 GCA_964598355.1 uncultured Gammaproteobacteria bacterium | reverse complement strand
TGCTGCTGATGATGAAGTTACTACAGAATCAATGGGTGAAGGACGAGACCGCGTCTTGGTGGTTAAACCTCGCTAACCATTTTCAATTAGGCATTTTTTATCTTCTTATTTTTTCTCTTCCCACACAACTAGGAAAACATTTTTGGCCTTCATGGAGTTATGTTTTTGGACAGCGAATTGATTACCTCTCCCCTACTCTATATGTTACGGATATTTTGATAGGAATCTTATTCCTTAGTACTGTTATAAAAAGGCAAATACGTATACATGGCTTTTTAGCATTGGTTGTTCTGTACTTAGCTCTTACTATTTTTTTCTCTCGAAACCCTTTTGCCGGTTGGTATTTTCTTTGGAAATTTTTGGAAATGAGTTTTGTCGGTTGGTATGTGTGCAAAAAAGCGAGGGATGGTAGGCTTTTTAGGATTGTTGGCTACTTGTTAGCTCTTGGAATTATTGGGGAAAGCATTCTTGCTTTTATTCAATTTTTTCTTCATAGCTCAGTAGGAGGTTTGTTCTATTTTTTAGGCGAGAGGACATTTACCAGTGAAACTCCTGGTATTGCCAATGCTTCTATCCATGGCGCACTTTTGCTCAGACCATATGGCACTTTTTCACACCCCAATGTGTTGGCTGGATTTTTGCTTATTGGTATGTTGCTGACTGTGTATCTTTTCTTTTCAAGCGAAACATCGCGAAGACGAGAAGTTTTAGCAAGTGAAGCAAGTAGTTTCAGGCTTGTCGAAAGAGATGGAGCTATCAGAACAATTACTAGGTTAGTACTTATGATTACCTTAGGAATAGGAACCCTAGGTCTCTTCTTAACACTTTCTCGGACAACAATCCTTTTATGGATGTTCCTTGTCATAGCGTACGCTTTTTACAAAGCAAAAAACTTTTCTAAGAAAATTGGTGCCTTGCTTATTGCCTGCTGCATTGTCTTTACAGCTAGCATCTTTGTCTTTTTTCCAACACTTTTGTACCGTTTTGCCCCAAGCACTTTTGAAGAATCAGCTGTGGTTAGAGAACACCTTATGCAAACCTCGTTCACTATAATTAGTACGCATCCTTTCTTTGGAGTAGGACTAAATAACTTTTTATCATCTCTTCCCTCTGCTTCACTTATTCAGCCGGTTCACAATATCTATTTACTATGGATTGCAGAAACAGGGCTTGTTGGGGGAATTATTTTAGGATTATTCTTGTTCAAATTGTTTGAAAAGCTTAAAACAACTTGGCAGCATTCAAATGAAAATGAAAAAAAAGCACTCTTCCCTTTACTTGTAACTTTCTTCTCCTTGCTTACCCTTGGAATGTTTGACCACTACTTTCTCACCCTTCAACAAGGACAACTCCTTTTTGCAACGATGATTGGCTTAGTATGGAGTAAAATGGAAACAGCAGACTAATACCTTGATTGTTCCCGCTTCTTTATTGTGCTAAAATCTCCTTTATGACTAAAAAAGAACGACCTTCCCTAGAAGAGCTTAAAGAAGAACTTCAAAAACAGGGAATTCTTTATCAGGAGTCTCCAGCTTGGACAACGTATAATGGTGCTCTGATAGTGAGTGGAGAGACAGCAATAGTAACTGTTCGTGAAGGAGCAACGCCTGATGAAAAAAGAAAGACAATTGAGCGTACCCTTCGTCCGCGGATTATCGAAAAAGCTCGTAAAGAGGGGCAAGTGCTATTTCGCAAAAGAGAGAGACGACAAACAATGCCTAACAATATTACATCCCTTGCTGAATGGAGAGGTAGAAAGAAACAATCTTCTCAATAACTTTTCCCGTGCTACAATACAAGCATGCAACTCTTTACAAAAATTGCCTCTAATACTCTTTGGCAAATTGTTGCCCGGATTTTTTCTTCAGGTGTGAGTTTTGCAATAACAATTATTATTGCCCGCACTTTAGGAGTAAATGGATATGGGGATTTGGCAAAAATAACCGCGTTTGTTTCGTTATTTTACTTACTGATTGACCTGGGATTAAATGCCATATTTTTACAAATGGAAGAACATGAAAAACGATTTCGTGACCTTTTATACTTCCGCTTGTTGCTAGCATTTTGTCTTTTCTTTCTTGTTAGTATTATTGCGTTTACGCTTCCCTATTCTGGAGTTTCAGGTATTGGCTATTCCCCATTGGTAAAGTTGGGTATTATATTGTTTGGTTTTACATTCTTTGGAAGAGCTATCTCTTTCTCTGCATCAGTTATTTTTCAAAAGAAGTATGTATATAGATTTGGCACATATGCTTCTGTTGCTGGTTCTTTGGTAACATTCCTAAGCGTTATCCTTGCACTTTTTTTCCACGCATCTTTCTTGGTCATTGTGAGTACCTATGTTATTGGTACTTTTGCTGAAGCAGTACTCGCCCTCGCGTTAGTAAAAGAAGTTTTGTTCCCTGTCTCGTTAAATATCCGATTTATTAAAAATTTATTTTTTCAAACAGTACCTATTACCATGATGCTGCTTCTTAACCTTATTTATTTCCGAGTAGACATGCTTTTCCTTTCTGTTATGAAGTCAACACATGATGTTGCCATCTACGACTTTGCTTATAAGTTCTTCGATTTTCTCATTGCACTGCCCTTATTTTTATCAAATAGCATATACCCAGCGTTACTAGCCACAGAAAAAAATACTAGAATTGTCATCCCAAAGCTATTGTTGTACACCATAGCCTTTGCACTCTTAGGCATATTTGTGACCATTCCTGTATGGGTTGCTTCTCCCTTTCTTTCTTTGGTAAAACCTGAATTTTTAGAATCATCATTTGCTCTTCGACTTCTTCTTTTATCTCTCCCTATTTTCTTTGCAACAAATATTCTTCAATGGATTTTTATTGCCAAGAAAAAACAGAAATTTTTGCTCTTTGTGTACGGAGGATCTTTGTTATCGAATGTTGTGCTTAATCTGCTATTTATCCCCCACTTTAGTTATGTTGCGTCTGCTATAATCACAGGAGTTTCAGAAGCAGGGGTATTGGGAGCATTGCTTTTGTACAGCTTCTTTAAAAGTCTATGATATTAACAATTTTTACTGATGGTGGTTCTCGTGGCAACCCTGGTCCTGCTGCTTATGGATTTTCCATTAGTAATGAAGAAAAAGAAATAGCAGGAGTTGGAACATATATTGGGATAAATACAAATAATGTTGCAGAATATTCAGCTGTTACAGAGTCTCTGCAATGGGTTATTGACCATCGGGAATCGCTAGGGGAAATTTCGGGAATTAACTACTTTATGGATTCCGAACTTATTTGTAAACAGCTTAACGGACTATATAAAGTAAAACATCCAGTCATGCAATCATTGTTTCATACAGTACAAAAAAGGATGAGAGATCTTGGGCTTCCTGTTACTTTTACTCATGTGAGACGAGAAAAAAATAAACGTGCGGACGCTCTTGTTAACCAAGCTTTGGATTCCCTCATGTGATATGAGCCAAAAGGGTATGGAGCTATTACTCAATGCTTCCTTTGTCTCCCTCACTCTTGGCCTTTTTGTCTGTTGATCTACACTTTTGCATTCTCAAAGGGTGGCGGTATACAATAAGAATGATATGACTTCTCCTTTCGTTATTTCCCAAAAACAAAAACCTGAAGAATTCTCTCTTATTATCGATAAAGAAGGTCTTCTTGGGTGCGCACTTGCTCAATCTTTTTCAAAGGACTCAACTGTAGTTTTTGTTTCTAAAGCGACGCCTTCTGCTGACTCAACAATTATTCATATCCCCTTTAAAGAAACAATCCCTGAGATTCCTGATAGTCAGTATCGTTGTATTCTTTATGTGTTTAGTAAAGAAAATAAAGATCTTCTGGAGCCAGTTATGAGAAAGGCCAAGGAAGATAAAACAAGATTCTTGATTGTTGTTGCCTATGAATATATGCCACTTCTCTCTGAATGGCTAATATCACAAGAAAAGTATGGAAGTGTGATTGTCCTAGGAGATGTCTTTGGAAAGGGAGAAGGGGAGATCGATGAATGGTTATCCACTACCAAAAAAACAAAAAAAATACTGCTTCCTAACATGGGACTTCTTTCTTGGTATCCCGTGCTTTTCCAAGATGTTGTCCAATCTATCAAGGAGATTTGTTTTTCGACCCATATGCATGAGGTATATCTTCTTGCTCCGTCACATCCACTGACACAGCTCACTCTGTCTCATGTTCTTCAAAAAGTTGACCCGCTTCTACGCATAGATTTTGGAAGAGAGGAAAAATCTAATCATTCGTCTCTCCCTGAAGGAATTTCTTTTTTGAAAGACTACGATGTTGTTAAAAAAATGCAAACCTATTACCAACAGATGCTTGTTAAAGAAGAATCAGAAAAATCTCCATTTCCTGTTGTCTCAAGTTTCACCAAGGAAAATTTTAGGAAAAAGAAAAGAAAGAGTAGTCTTCCTTTTATCATTTATACGCTCATGATTTTTATCCTTATGCCTGCAATTCTTATGCTTATAGCCGGAGGACTGGGCAAATGGCTTCTTCTTTCCGGAATAGATGATATCAAACATGGAGCATTTCCAGCAGCATTCCAGAAGATTGAAGCAGCAAAATCAAATATTTCTTTTTCTCAATTCTCTTCAACGCTTGTTGAACGTGAATTATCTGTTGTTGGACAAGCAGGACGTCTTAATCAAATAAAACAACAACTTTCACTTGCAACGCTCACCGCAAATGCTCTTGGGGAAGGAGTGTTTGCTGCCCAAAAAATTCAATCTGTTATTGAGGGGAAATCTCTCAAACCTACAGAAGATACAAAAGATGGAGTGAATTCGTTAAAAAACACATTGGTTATGGTGCAAAAACTTCAGACCTATGATTTGCCAAAGGAATACCAAGAAAAATTAGCAATGGTGGTAAAACTTTTTCCACTGATTGAAAACACGGTAGATGTTTTTCCCCAACTCATTGGAGCTGATGGAGAAAGGCAATACCTTGTACTATTCCAGAATAACACTGAACTTCGTCCTGGGGGTGGTTTTATTGGGTCCTACGGCCTTTTAAAATTATCTCATGGAAAATTTAAAGAATTTACTATTCATGATGTCTATGATGCAGACGGTTTGTTGAAAGGACATGTAGAACCCCCCTTTGTTATCAGAAGATATCTTCCATTAGTGCATCTCTATTTACGTGATAGTAATTTTGATATTGATTTTGTTAAGAGTGCTCAAAAAGCTTCTTTTATGCTTACTGCGGAAACAGGGGACAAAGTGGATGGTGTTATTGGTGTTGATTTATCGCTTGTCCAAAAAATAATTGGAGCAACAGGGATTATTTATGTCCCGAGCTATAATGAAAAAGTTACCCAGGATAATTTCTTTTTGCTTACGGAACAACATGCAGAAAAGAATTTCTTTGCTGGATCCACGCAAAAAAAAGAATTTCTTTCAGCATTGTTTACCGCATTACAAGACAAGTTATCTTCTCAACATGGAGGTTCATATGAACACCTGATAGATGCAGGGCTTACGGGTATTGAGGAAAAGCATCTCCTTTTTGCCTTTTCAGACCCATCTGTCCAAGCACCTTTTAGTGTCAGTGGTCTTTCATCAGCTCTGCTAGATAACCGAAAAGAAGATAAAGCAACTCTTAATGACTTTTTAGGCATTAATGAAGCAAATATAGGGATTGATAAAGTCAACTATTTTATTCAAAGGAATGTTACGCACAAAGTTGTCGTGACTGATAAAGGACAGGTAAAGGAATCAGTAAGACTTACATTTGCCAATACATCGAAAGGGCAATGGCCAGGAGGGGATTATAAAAATTATCTCCGCTTTATTGTCCCAACAGGAGCAAGTCTTGATAGTGTGACAATTGATGGGCAAGATCAAAAGATTCTTCCTGCGGTTACAGATCCGTTAGTGTATGAAGCAAAATATTTTACTGCACCAAAAGGTCTGGAGGTTGAAAAAACAGAAGAAGGAGGTAAATCTGTCTGGGGATTTTTAGTAACTGTTCCGGTGAGCTCTTCTAAGACTGTTGTCATCTCCTATACGTTAAGTCAGGCTGTAGATCTCTCTCAAGCAATTTCTCATTATTCACTTCAACTGTTTAAGCAACCTGGCGTTGACGCCTTACCCTATTCTGTTGAACTTTCTTATCTTCAAGGATTTTCACTCCTTAGCTCGTCTAAAAACATAGGAAGTACGACTAACGTCGTTGTCTGGAATAGTGATGTTCGGAAAGATGATATTCTTGATTTCTCTTTTGCAAAAAAATAATTACTGACCTACGAGGTGAAGAAGTAACTGGTAAATTTCCCAGAATCCCCAAAGAGCAATACCAATAAATGCAAGGCTTCCTAGTAAAATAATAACTGGTTGTTTTACAACCTTCACCGTAACTTTTGGTGAAGCAAACAAGGCAATATTTAAAAGCATATGGCCAAGGAAAATACCCAAAGCAAATCCGAAGACATTAATAATGTTAAACAGAGGAATATAGCCGGCAAAATCATCAAGTCCTAAAATAAGGGGGACAGTAACAGCAAATATTCCTAGTGATAAAAATGTTGCTTTGGCAGCAGACTCCGTTGCTGCATGCGGAAGAATAACATGAATGAGCGGTTTGAAAACCCTATTGATTTTTTGTAGGGCATGTAACAGAACAGTGGAGGGATCTGCAACAAAGGATGGAAGATTTTTATTGAGAGTAAGGAGCTCTTCTATTCCTTCTTCTGCCATTCCAAGCAATACTAAAGAAGCAAGAGTAATCATAACAATCATTAGAAGTGGGACTTCTTTAAAGAAAGTCCAAATGAGCAAAACAAAAAAAGTCCCTATTGCATTGCCAAGAGCTGTTCCAACTTCTATGGCAATTCTATTTTTCCACCCAGGGTTTTTTGCCATTAGATTGCCAATAAAAATAGCAAAATCAACAGAGGTCTTGAGATAAATAGTAAGTCCCACCAAAATATCAGCAATGTGGATATGGGGAATAATTTTATCGGGAAGTGGGAAAAGGTTGAGGAAGTGAATAAAGGCATAGAGGATAGAAGAAAGAGCCAAAAACGTTAGAAAGGTAAGAAAAATAGGGAAGAGTTGAGTGTAGATATTCTTAAATTGTTTCATTGTTAAATTGCTATACTTCATGGTGGTTTTCTAACATTGTACTAATTTAGCAATAGAACAATTAGTTACTGCTTGCAAAGTTGACATTCGGAATTGATACATATTGTTCTATCTGACTTCTTCCTTCTCATATTTCTTCCGTGTTCTATTAAAAGATAGGTGAGTGTAAACCAGTCTTTTTGATCAAAAAGCTTCATCAAGTCTTGCTCAATTTTTTCTGGAGTTTTTTGAGTAGTAAATCCAAGTGCTTGGGATTGTTTTGCAACATGTGTATCAACAGCAATTCCCTCATAGATGCCATATGCATTTCCCAAAAAAACATTTGCTGTCTTCCGTCCAACTCCAGGAATTGTTGTCAATTCTTCAATAGAGCGGGGGAGAATACCATGGTACTTGTCCAATGCTGTCTTTGCTGCTGCCTGAACATTTTTTGCTTTATTGTGATAAAAACCAGTCGATTTTATGTCTTGTTCGAGCTCAATTATGGGTACAAATGCGAAGTTCACCAGCTCAATCATTTCCTCTTTTTGTAAGGCTATTCGTGTATAGTTAGCGTAATGGTTATGGAATTCACTTCTTTCTTTTTTATATTTAGGAAAAACCTTGGCTGTTACTTCATTAACTTTCTTGTCAGTACATTGTGCAGAGAGAATGATAGCAACGAGTAATTCAAAATTATTTCCCCATTCCAAAATCATTTTTGCACGGGGATAATGTTCTTTGAGAAGATTAAAAGTTCGATACGCTTGTTCCTTAGTTGGTGCTTGCATAGGGAGAGTATAACAAAAATAATCTGAATTGGTTACATTACAGTTATTGGGGGTTTTTAACAAATGAGAGATTGTTATTAACGAAGAATTCTCGGGAAGTCTTATACGAGCTACTTTATCTCTTCAATGCCTCAAGTCCTGGGAGAGTTCCTTTTTCAATAAATTCGAGCATTGCGCCTCCACCTGTTGAGATGTGAGAAATTTTATCAAGGTACTCTCTCTTTGAAATAGCATTAAGGGTATCTCCGCCACCAACAACTGAAAAGGCGTGACCATTTTGAGTGATAGAGTAGTATAAAAATTCAGTTCCTCGAGCAAAAGCAGGATTCTCCATATATCCAACAGGCCCATTCCAAATAATGGTATTTGCTTCTGCAATAACGTTTCCCCATATTGCTTGTGTTTCACTCCCTATATCAAATGCGCCAAGGTCTGAAGTAAGCTGATCAAGCATACACTCTGTTGTTTCAGTAGCTTCTTTGTCAGAAGCGCAGATGCCATCTTTTGGTAAAACAATTGTTGTGTTCTTTTCTTTTGCATGCGCTATAATTTTCCTTACTTCCTCATCTAAATTATCTTCAACCAAACTCTTCCCCATATTCTTTCCCTCAGCTTTTAGAAACGTATTTGCAATACCACCGCCAACCAGAAGATGGTCTGCTATTTCAGTCAATCTATATAACAGGGGTAGTTTGTCTGATGTTTTTGCTCCACCAATTATTGCAACAATAGGTTTCTTTGGGTCTCGCAATACCGAACCAATTGCTTTTATTTCTTTCTCCAAAAGCAGCCCTGCATAGTGGGGTAAAAATTTCGGAACACTTACCACAGATGCTTCATTTCTGTGAGCAACAGCAAATGCATCATCTACGTAGACTTCTCCTAGTGAGGCAAGAGCTTTTGCGAATGCTTCATCATTTTTCTTTTCTTCTGGATAAAAGCGTAAATTCTCAAGCATGAGTACTTGTGTTGGTGTTTGTGCTTTCAGTTGCTCTTTTCCTGCATCAGACAAGAAATCATCAACCAAGGCAACTTGATAATCTGGTAAATATTCTTGCAATCGCTTTACTGCAGGAGATAACGAGAGGTTCGTGTCTCGACCTTCAGGCCGTCCTAAATGAGACATAATAATAAGCTTGTTATGTTTTTCTAAAAGTAATTTAATAGTGGGGAGCGTTTGGGTAATACGTACATCATTAGCAATGGTATGGTCAGGATTAAGAGATACATCAAAGTCAACGCGGAGAAGTATTGTTTTATCCTCAATAGGAGTATCTGTTATGGTAAGAATGTCAAACCCTTCAATCATTACTCAATTATAGTAAAGGTATTCATTCTAAATTGCAAGAATTGAAGAACTGATAGCTATTTGTTTATTTTTTCTCCCCTGTATTCCAAATTCTTTTCAAAGCAAGCATATATGCAGCATCTCGCATCGTCACTTTTTCTTTTTTTTGAAGGGCAAGCACTTCATCTGTTGCTCTTTCCATCAGAGATTGCAAACGCACAAAGACTTCCTTTTTATTCCATTTTTCATTATGCATATTTTGGTACCATTCATAATAAGACGTTGCAACCCCACCAGAATTAGCAAGAATATCAGGAATAATCATTGTCCCTTTTTTCTCAAGAATAATATCTGCTTCATCGGTGATTGGCCCGTTTGCCATTTCTAAAATAATACCTGCTTTTATTTGAGAGGCGTTCTTGTCTGTAATAACGTTTTCTAAGGCAGCAGGTACTAAGACATCTACCTCAAGTTCGAGCAACTCTTCATTGGTTATTTTCCTGCCTTTATTGAGATCACAGACAGAGCCAACGCAATAACAGCCTGAGAGGTATCCTTTTTCTTGTTTGCACTCTAGTGTGATTTTAGGATTTAGCCCTTCTGCAACGAAAATTCCTTCTTTAGAATCTGAAACAGCAACAACTTTCATACCTGCTTGAGCAAGGTAATAGGCAACATAATACCCAACATTCCCAAATCCTTGAACGGCAACTGTCATGCCTTTCGGATTCTTCTTAAGTTTTCTCAGAGTTTCTAATAAGACATAACTTCCTCCAAGTCCCGTGGCTTCTGTTCGACCCTGCGACCCTCCTTTACTCAATGGCTTCCCAGTAAAAGCAGCTTTTAGTTGATTTTCACTTTTAACTTGTTTAATGTACTCATCTACCATCCATGCCATTATTTTTGAATTTGTATTTACATCCGGAGCAGGTACGTCTATAGTAGGCCCTATTATTGGTGCAAGACGTTGGATAAAAAGTTGACTTAAGTTTTTTAATTCTTTTTCAGAAAGTTCTTTGGGATTGACTGTTACTCCTCCTTTACCTCCTCCAAAAGGAATATCAACAACAGCACATTTCATCGTCATCCAAAAAGCAAGTGCCCGCACCTCATCCATAGAAACATTTGGATGATATCTGAGGCCTCCTTTATATGGCCCAAGAATATTATTGTGTTGGACTCGATATCCTTCAAAGACTTTGACTGTCCCATTGTCCATTGCTAAAGGAAGGGAGACAGAAATAGTTCGGTCAGGTTGTGAAAGGCGTGCAAGGAGAAGCGGGGGTAGCTGTATCTGCTTTGCCACTTTTTCCAGTTGTCTTTTTGCTCGAAGCCAAGGATTATTGTCCATAAAAAGATAGGATAAAGTATAAAACATCCTCTAACTTGACGCAAGAAAACATTTACTAAGACAAATACCTGACAAAACTTATAGCCAAATCACAGGAAACACGCTATAATGCATCCAACTTATGGACATTTCAGTCACAGAAATGCAGTATCCTCTTAGCTTCCGAGTCCAGGAAGCACGATTGCTTGGAGATAATCTTCAACACCGCCACAGTATTGAATTTGTTGGAATGAAGCGCGTGGGAATTAGTAATTTCCTGAGATTTTTCCTTTATCATAAAGACATAAAGAAACAATATCTTCCTCAAGATGGAAAAAATCTCTTTATCCCGGTTGACTTGAATAACCTTATTGAGCGTGAGGTATTTCCTTTTTGGCGACTTACTTTTAAAAGAATTGTTGATACTGTAGAAAATAATCTTTTTGACACCGAAATAAAACAAAAAATAAATGACCTTTTCGTTACTAGTATTCAGTCAGGGGACTTATTTCTTACCTTTGATGGAGTCAGAGAGTCGTTGGTGCAATTAGTAAAAGCAAATGTGTATCCCACTATTTTCCTTTTGCGCTTTGACAGACTAGCTGAAGCAGTTACGCCAGAATTCTTTAATAACCTGCAAAGTCTTCAAGATGCCACTAACCAAAAGCTGTCGTATGTCTTTACAAGTTACCGTGAATTAGACAAACTTGCTCCAGAAGTTTTATCAAGACAAGCTGTTTCTTCTTTTGCAAACGCTTTGTACATTAAGCCAGCAGTGAGATCAGATATGGATGTTATTTTTGCTACCATTGCTGAAAAATACAATTTGTCTGTTCCCCCAACATTAAAAGATGTGTTGATTGATTTATCAGGGGGACATGTGCAGTATTTGCAGCTCTCTTTGGTAATTCTGCATGAGCTAACAACGAAGAAGACAGTACCAACAGAGGATGATATTGTTGCAGCAATTGAATCAGATGAGCGTATTGCTTTGCAATCAGAGGAATTATGGGAAAGTTTAACGCCTCAGGAAAGGGATATCGCAAAGCGTGTTGATGAAGGGAAAAAGATTACACCTGCAGAAAAAGAAACAGCAAAGTATTTATGGAATACCGGATTTATTGTTGAGGAGAATGGGATGAGTAGGCTTTTTAGTCCATTGCTCTCAAATTTTGTTGAGAATGGTGAAAAAAAGAAAGCGCCGGAAGGCGTGACTATTGAATTTAGTAAAAAAGAACATATGCTTTTTGAGCTTTTATCAGAACATCCAAATGTCGTTGTTGAGCGGGAAAAAATAGTTGAAGAAGTATGGCCAGAATATAAAGAATATGGTGTATCTGACTGGTCTGTTGATCGACTTGTTGCTCGGGTCAGACAGAAATTAAAAAAGCAAAGAAATGATGTGGAATTAGTAACAATTCGAACAAGAGGGTATAAACTCGTCACCAAATAACATCTCTCTAACATCCCAACAACCCTAATCTCCCTAAAACCACCATCTTATGGTAAAATTGCAGCATGGATAAGACATACGATCATTCAAAAGTTGAGGAAAAAACCTATGGCATGTGGGAGAATGGTGGATATTTTAAGCCAGAAGTTAATCCTGATGGTAAGCCATACAGTATTGTTTTGCCACCGCCCAATGTGACAGGTACTTTGCACATTGGTCATGCTTTAATGCTAGTTATCGAAGACATTCTTATTCGGTACCACCGAATGAAAGGAGATGCTGCTTTATGGCTTCCAGGAACAGATCATGCTGCTATTGCAACACAATCAAAAGTAGAAGCAATGATTTACAAAGCAGAAGAGAAAACTCGATTTGACTTGGGCCGTGAAGATTTCCTTAAGCGAGTTGAAGAGTTTGCTCAGCAAAGCCATGACACTATAGAACACCAAATCCGCAAGATTGGAGCATCCGTGGACTGGGATCGAGAAGCATATACACTAGATGAAGAAAGAAATTTAGCTGTTCGAACAGCATTTGTCAAAATGTATGAGGATAGCCTTATTTATCGAGGAGAAACTATTGTTAACTGGGATCCTAAGCTTCAGACAACTGTTTCTGATGATGAAATTGAATGGGTAGATGAAAAAGGACAATTCTATTACCTTCAGTATGGACCATTTGTTATTGGAACTGCTCGTCCGGAAACAAAATTTGGAGATAAGTATGTGGTTATGCATCCAGATGACGAAAGGTATAAGCAATATAAGGAAGGGGATACCTTTGATTTGGAGTGGATCAATGGGAAAGTAACAGCAACAGTTATTAAAGATGACGTGGTTGATATGGAATTTGGTACAGGAGTTATGACTATTACTCCTTGGCATGACAAAATAGACTTTGAAATTGCACAAAGGCATAATCTTCCTGTCGAGCAAGTAATCGATTTTAATGGCAAACTTTTATCTATTGCAGGGGAACTGACCGGTTTGCATATTAAAAAAGCACGACCACTCCTAGTTGAAAAGTTACAGCAAAAAGGATTATTGATAAAAACAGAGGAGAATTATGTCCACCGTTTGGCTACCAATTATCGAGGTGGAGGTATTATTGAACCTCAAATAAAAAAACAATGGCTTGTTGATGTTAATCGTGAATTTGAGCTGAAGCACTCAGAAATAGATGGGATTCCTAGTGGTAGCGTTGTAACATTGAAAAGACTTATGAAACAGGTTATTGAAAGTAACCAAGTTACTATTACTCCTTCAAATTTCGTCAAAACATATTACCATTGGATAGATAATTTACGTGATTGGTGCATTTCTCGTCAGATTTGGTATGGACATAGAATTCCTGTATGGTATCGAGGAGAAGAAATATATGTTGGTGTTGAAGCTCCAAAAGGTGAAGGCTGGGAGCAAGATTCGGATACTCTGGACACGTGGTTTTCTTCAGGATTATGGACATTTTCAACTCTTGGTTGGCCCGATATAACAAAAGATTTTAAAACATTTCATCCTACAAATGTTTTAGAAACAGGGTATGATATCTTATTTTTCTGGGTTGCTCGAATGATTCTTATGACAGCGTACCTGCTTGGACAAGTGCCATTCAAACAAGTGCTTCTTCATGGGTTAGTGAGAGATGCAAATAAGCAAAAAATGAGTAAATCAAAAGGTAATGTGATAGATCCCCTTGATATTGCTTCTCTCTACGGAACAGATGCTCTTCGTATTGCTCTGGTCTTCTCGACAGCTGCTGGAAATGATATTCCTATGTCTGAGGATAAAGTTCGAGGAATGAAATTCTTTACCAATAAAATTTGGAATATGGCTCGTTT
The DNA here is from genome assembly GCA_964598355.1 of uncultured Gammaproteobacteria bacterium. Classification (GTDB taxonomy): domain Bacteria; phylum Patescibacteriota; class Microgenomatia; order Levybacterales; family UBA12049; genus DASQJJ01. The sequence goes on along the minus strand of CAZRBN010000008.1, from coordinate 16,245 downwards.
TATTGAGATGAAAAAACCAGAAGGCTCTCCACAGAAGAGTCCGATTATTCCTTTACATAAGCTTCCCTCATTTGCCATTGCTCAGGCAGATAAAGATATGATTGATGCAGTTGAGAGACTAGCAGCAACTGTAACACAAGATATTGAAAATTTTAGACTCCATGAAGCTGCTCAAGAGTTGTACCAATTTGCTTGGCACACGTTTGCAGACAAATATATTGAAGAGGTAAAAGATAGAATTGATGAGAATTCCTATACTGTTTTAACCAATCTGTACCTGACTATTATCACCCTCCTGCATCCATTTATGCCATTTGTGACAGAGGAAATTTATCAAAAGATTGCTCAACCTGAAAAACCTTTGATTGTCACCTCCTGGCCTAAATAGTAGTTTTAGATAAAAGGATCGGCCTTTATCCTAAGTTTTAACATTAGTTTCTTTAATTCCCCTAAATAACATATAATATGTTTATGGCTGAGAAGGCTCCTAAAAAAAGAATCTTTAAAAAAGGGAAGATACCACTCGGTAAAAAGTCGAGAAAAACTCGGGAAAAGAAGGTTGTCTTTGTGGCTAGTGAGATAAAAGAGCAGGGGAGGCATGCTAAATTACCGAATATTAACCGAGTTATTGCCGAATGGAAAAAGAAGGCAATTAATGCATCTTGGGCACAAGCCGTATGGCTTAGTATCATTATCCTTGGTCTGGGAATGCTTGTGTGGCAGATGTTTGTTTTTGCATGGGTGTATCCCTCATTCTCAAAATTACTCTCAGAAAGAAATACGTTAGAAGCAGAATTACATACATGGGAAAATATAGCCACTAAATATCCTTCGTATCGGGATGCTCACGTGCAAGCAGAAATAGTAGCATATAGGCTTGGGAAAAAAGATATTCAGGAATTAGAACTCAGAAAAATTCTTGAAATAGATCCTAATTTTGAGCTTAAAAAATTTTAAGAAAGAGGGGATTATTCAGTTGCTGCTGGAGTCTCGGTTGATTCAGTCGCAGCACCTTCTGTAGCTTCGCCTTCAGCACCTGCTTCTTCTGCCGCTGCAGCTTCTTCTTGAGCTTGTGCTTCTGCTTCATGACTAACAAGTTCGGCTATTCTTACAACTTCATGTTCTGCATCAGTAACAATAGCAACTCCTGCAGGGACTTTCAAATCTGAAACATGGAAACCATCTCCAACTTGTGCCAAAGAAGTTACATCAACCTCTATATGTTCTGGAAGATCTGTTGGAAGTGCTTCAACTTCGACTTCACTTAATGAATGCATAAGAAGTCCTAACTTGTCTGTTACTGCTTGAGGCTCGCCGACCAAAACCACTGGGACAACAGCTTTCACTTTTTCTTTCAAATTAACTTTATAGAAATCAACGTGGAGTACATTATGGGTAACATGGTGATAGGTTACTTCATGAATAAGGGTTGGGATGGTCTGTCCGTCTACTTTAAGCTCAACAACTCCTGAGTGTCCTGCTTTTTCAAATACATCAGTAAATTCTTTTGTTGGCATTTGGACAGCTTCAGAAGCAAAGTTGTGTCCATATACATTTCCTGGAAGAGTTCCATCTTTTCGAAGCCTTTTTACTTTCTTCCCAAAGATTTCTCGTTTCTTTACTGTAAGTATATGCTTTTGCATAAAAGTATTATACAGAAACCTTTTCATATATGCAAATATCGGCTACTATAGTGCTAGCGAAAAGTGAAAAACTAAAAGCGAAAATTTTTAGCTTGCCGCTTTATGCTTTTAGCGCAATGTATGAAAATACTCGGTATTGATCCTGGAATTGGAAGAATGGGATGGGGAATCATTGAAAAAGTTCAAGGTTCACAGTTCCTAGTAGGTGGTTATGGGTGCGTGGAAACGCAACCCAACTCAGATATTCCCGGAAGGCTCTATGCAATTTATGATGAGGTGTGTCGTATTATCGATGAGTATCGACCAGATGCACTAGCCATTGAAGATTTATTTTTTGCTAAAAATGCTAAAACAGCATTCAGTGTCGGACAAGCTCGAGGAGTAATTCTTTTAGCTGCCTCACAGAAAAATCTCAGTATTGCCGTATATACACCACTTCAAGTAAAAAGCGCAGTAACCGGATATGGAAAGGCTGAGAAAAAACAGGTCGGGCAAATGGTAAAACTATTACTGCATTTAAAAGAAATTCCAAAGCCTGACGATACGGCTGATGCCTTGGCTATTGCGATAACACATGGAGTTACCTTGAAATATGCTTGAGTCTTTTCTTCTCATTGTCGGATTTTGGCTACTTTTTTTACGCTTTGCTTATTGGATAGGGTTATCTTTTGAATCTCAACACATTAATAGAAAGGTACTTCTTTCTGAAGGTATTGAAGGAATAGCTCTTTTTTGGATTTTTGTTGAATTATTTGGAAAACATGTAATTTTGTCTTTTACGATAAATACATGGTCCTCTTTGGCTGGATTCTTGTGTATTTGTGTGGGAGTAGGTGGAAGTATCTTAGCAAAAAGAAGTCTAGGAAGTGCATGGGTTCATGCAGTCAATGCACAGATAAAACCCAGACAGTCACTGATTACAACTGGTTTGTATACGTACGTTCGCCACCCAATTTATAGCAGTATTATCCTTTCATATATAGGTTCGCAGCTTTTAGCAGGGAGTTGGTTGTGGGTATCGTGTCTCTTTCTTTTTATTCCAGCCTACTTCCAAGCAAAAAAAGAAGAAAAACTACTAGAAAAGCATTTTGGGAAGAGATACAAAAAGTATATGGGGAAAAGTGCAATGCTTATCCCGTGGGTATTTTAAGGCATATTACAATTGGTTCGTCTCCGAATTTCGGAATCTGGCAATGAACTTGTCATTCTTGCTTGGCCCATAGCATCTATACCCGAACAGATCACCGGTCTCATTGTTCCACTTTTTGCAGGACACGTCTTACAAAGATCTTCTTGAGCTAATTTTGTATCTGATGCAGAGACAGAAATTCTTATCAGTCCGTCTTCTTTTCTTGAAGAAAATGATATATTTGTCATAATGTTGTTGCATTATAGCAATCAAATTTAAGAAGTCAATATAAAAAATCCTTTTTATTAAGTATGCTATAATCACGTAACTTCAGTATGATTGGACTTCTTAAAGGGACACTACTACTTCGTAATGATCCATATGTTGTGATAGAGGTTCATGGTGTTGGCTACAAAGTGTGCGCAAGTCCTGATTTCCTCTCAAAATATCACATAGGCGATAGTGTCACTGTTTTTACTCATACTCATGTTCGAGAAGATGCATTGGATCTATTTGGCTTTGTTGATCAAGCACACCTTGAATTATTCGAACTTTTGATTAGTGTAAGTGGTATTGGCCCTAAGACAGCAATTGGGGTATTTGGATTAGGGGGAAAAGAAACAATTATTGGAGCAATACGAAAAGCAGATGTTGATTTCTTTACCGGCGTTCCGCGACTCGGGAAGAAAAATGCGCAAAAGATTATTATTGAGCTCAAAAATAAAATTGGTGCGGTTGAAGATTTGGATTTGGCAGGAAATAGTGAAGTAGATGAAGTTGTGGGGGCTCTTATGTCTTTTGGGTTTAGTGAATCAGAAGCAAAAATGGCTCTTCGGCAAATCGGGGAAATTGGTGGTAGTGTTTCTGAAAAAGTACGCCTAGCACTGAAGTACCTAGGAAAATAATTTTTAATTTGAAATTATGACAAATGATCTTATAAAAGAAAATATTTATGAAAGCCCAACACCTGAGGAGGAAAAACTTTTTACCTCTCTCAGAGCTTCTTCATGGGATGAATTTTATGGACAAGAAAATATTAAAGACGCCTTACAAATTGCCATCGCTGCTGCAAAAAAAAGAGAAGACGCGTTAGAACATGTTTTGTTATATGGACCTCCTGGCCTTGGTAAAACAACACTTTCTCATCTCATTACCAAAGAAATGGGAGCCCATATTCGGGTTACATCAGGACCTGCAATTGAGCGAGCAGGAGACTTGGCGTCTATTCTCACTAATTTGGAAAAAGGAGACATTCTTTTTATTGATGAAATCCACAGGTTAAATAAGGTAGTGGAAGAAATTCTCTATCCTGCAATGGAAGATTATGCGCTTGATATTGTGATTGGTAAAGGTCCTGCTGCAAGGACGTTACGACTAGATTTGCCACAGTTTACTATTATTGGTGCAACGACTAAAGCAGGTAGTTTGTCTGCTCCTTTGCGGGATAGATTTGGCCATATCCATCGACTTGATTTTTACTCTCCTTCTGATTTAGAACGGATTATTATAAAAGCAGCAGAAAAAATGGATATAACAATAGATAAAGAAAGTATGTTAGAAATTGCTCATCGCTCCCGTGGAACTCCTCGTATTGCTTTGAAGCTTCTTAAAAGAGCGCGGGATTTTGCACAAGTGAAAGGAGAGGGGCATGTTGTACCTCACTTAATGGACGAAGTAATGGCTATGTTGGAAATAGATGATGTAGGACTCGATAAATCAGACATCCGCTTTTTAAGGGCCATTGTAGACCACTACAATGGGGGTCCAGTAGGGGTTGAAACATTGGCATCAACACTCTCTGAAGATGCCAATACTATTGAAGAAGTTATCGAGCCATATCTAATGCAAATGGGATTTTTGAAAAAAACATCTCGTGGTCGTGTAGCAACAGAAAAAGCTTATGTCCATCTTGGAAAGGCATTTGATAAAGAAGAGCAAGGAAGATTGTTATAAAGGAAAGTTAGTTACCTAGGTCTTATTGGATAACGTGACATACGTGAAGTCTCTTTAACTCCGTATAGGGGTCAGGACATGGTATACACTTTCGACAAAAATATATCATCTACAGAAATGAGTGTTTAAGACTTGGTAAAGTAAGGCATGCAGAGATAGTAGATGATTCTATAGTAACTTCTGGCTGATAATTGGAATTTATCAACGGCAATTCTTGGAAGATTGATGCCCTCACTCTCAAGTGAGCAAAACACTTTCCTTTTCAGACTATCCATCAGAGAGTGTGTTGTTCCGGCAAAGCGTGTTGGGTGCACATCTCGTGCTTTTTGAACCCTTCTTCGAATGGTTGAGGAGTCTTCGGATGTCTTTATTTCCAATACAGTTAACTTATCTGCTCCACCCTTGGTACTTCAATGTGGGTATCTATCCTGTCTAAGAGTGGTCCTGAAACTTTCTTTTGGTACCTAATAATTTGAGAAGGACTACATATACAAGTATGGGAGTTATCCCCAAGATATCCACATGGACAAAGGTTTTGCGTAGCAATAAGCATAACTTTTTCAGGAGAGATAATGCTTCCTTGTACGCGAGCTATTGTAACAAAGTCGTCTTCAATGGTTGTCATAATGATTTCAGCACAATTTGAGGAAATTCGGACTGTTCGTCCAAAAATAAAACGCCAGGGTGAGTCACTGAAATTCTGGGGTACATGCCACCGCCAATAATACCGACAGCAGATGTTGTGTGATGTAGAGAACGAAATCGTCTTCTTGTTACCAAACCATCAAAATTGAGGTCAGAAATACTATAAATTTTGGTCAGTCCTAATATTTCAGAAAAAGTAAGTGTGGCGAAATTGACGGAACAGTTCGGGCGAACAATGTTTTTCCAGAGTCAGGAGGTTCTTTAAGAAGAATATTATGAGAGTCCGCTGCAGTAATCTCTCATGCCCGTTTTGCTTTTTCCTGACCACGGATATCTTTCATGTCATAGTCAAAGTGAATAGTATTTGTAGATGTATCAATTGGATTGTAAGGAAAAGCCGTTAATAGTTTCTGTTGAGACAAGTGGAGGTATACTATCCCCAAGTTATCCACAGGAAAAACTTTATATTCTACAACTGCAAGGATAAACATAAGTATAACAGTGTATATGCTTCATAACATTTTCTTTCACCATATCCATATAACTCTTACGTTTTTCTTGCATAGTACTAGTAGCATAAGTATTACTGCCTATGTCTCAACAGTCTCAAAATTATCTTCTCAAGAAAATTTCAAAAGCTGCACTCCAATTCCTCATCCAACTTACTCCTGACGAAACCTACAACACCATTATTTCCGAAGCCCTTTCTTTAGCGGATGGAGATGAGGGAGTAATTATTCTTAATAAGCAAAATCGTCTTGAGCCTGTCTATACCAAACCTGCCAATATTCTGCGGGTGAAACCTCGCAAAGAGGGTTTTGCATATAAAGCATTAGAAACAGGGAAGTCTTTTATTGTTCACGATACTACGTTTAATGAAATACATCCTGAGATATCAAAAAAAGTGAAAACCTCTCTTTTTATTCCGCTTTCTTATGAAGCTCGTCATATTGGTGTTTTAGTTATTCGCTTTCATCAACACAAAGATCTTTCTGCTGATGTGCTCGAAGCCCTAAATTTATATGGAGCTATGGCAAGTATGAGTATTCGTAAAATGCAGTTATATGCGGACACACAAAGGGCATTGGTCATGAGGGACTTGTTTATTGCAATGGCATCTCATGAGCTGAAGACTCCTTTAACAACAATTACTATGTATGTTCAACTTCTGCAAGCACGACTCCAAAAAGGAAAACCAGTGGATGAGAAATGGGTGAAAAATCTTTCTATGGAAACCAGAAGACTGACGCAGTTGGTGCATGAATTGCTGCAAGTGGATCAGATAGAAAAAGGTGAGCTTCGTTTTGCTCAGAAAACATGCAGTTTGAAAAGCATTGTAGAACGTGCAGTGGATGATTTTCGCTTAACGCATCCTATGTATACAGTATTCCTTAAGGACTTAACGAAAGGACAAGATGTTTTTGAATGTGACTACGACAAAATGCTCCAAGTTGTTATTAATCTGCTCAACAATGCTGCAAAGTTTTCAGAAAAGCACAAATATATCACGCTTTCTTTAAGTAAAAGAAAAGGAATGCTGTGTCTTCGAGTGCAAGATAAAGGTCAAGGAATCGCAAAGCGTGATTTACCCAAGGTATTTGACCAATTTTATAAAAGCAAGTCTCATAAAAAGGATGGAATGGGGTTAGGACTGTTCTTAACAAAGAATATTATTGAAAGTCATGGTGGACATATTTCTATTCATTCAGAACTGCACAAAGGAACTGCTGTTGAGGTGCAGTTCCCCTTATGACGCTTTGGGAAACAGCATCTACTTTGAGTGGAAATCAAGAAGGATTTTCCTTAACTCAAAGAGGTACACAATATTATGGACAGATGAGGAAGGATCCGGAATTGGCATTCTAAATTACCATATGAGACTTAGTTTTCTTCTTTATTGCGATCCTGA
>CAZRBN010000008.1:0-8956 GCA_964598355.1 uncultured Gammaproteobacteria bacterium | reverse complement strand
TATCTTTATATACGTTGTAACGTTTTTAGGAATTCCTGTGTCCGTTTTTTTGCAAGTCCAATATGAGATGCAGGATTAGTAAGACCCTGTAATTCTTTTGGTGATAGATATTGAGTAATTGCAGTATCTTTTTCTAAATGCGTGAGAAGTAAGCCCTTTTTTCCACTGTCTCGCAGCTTCCAGACTTCCATGCTGTGTTTTTTCAGTATCTCATGCATCTCTTGTCTGTTAGCGCCTTTTTTAGTGAGTTCCATAAGTAATGGTTCTATGGCTGCAAATTGACCATAGGTAGAAAGATTTTTTTCAATAGCAGAAGAGTTAATGTGCAATTTAGATAAAAGTACTGTTGTTGTAGAAAGGCATTCATCAATTGCTAGAAATCCTTCTGGTAAAAAAAGACGCTGATTGGCTGAATCATCTAGTGTTCTTTCTAAAAGGCTTAATGCTGGATTGGTCCAGGCAGATTGCAGAAGTGAGGATACATGCCTAGAAAGGGAGCATACTTTTTCTGCCTTGTCTGGATTTCTTTTAAAAGGCATGGCTGAGGATCCAACACGTTTGGCATCCCGTTCTTCAATCCATTCTCCTATTCCTGGCTGCTGCATAATGCGGTAATCAAATGCGAATTTGTGAAGAGAAGAGGCTATATTTGCCAGTAACTCCATAACAAGGAGATCAATTTTTCGTGGATAGGTTTGTGTTGTAATCTCCACTGCATCTATACCAAGTGTGTTAAGTACCTCTTTCTCTAACTCATATGCTTTGTCTTCAGATCCTAGAAGGTAAGTATAGCTTGCAGAAGTTCCAACAGCTCCTTTGATGCCTTTTCCTTTTAGAAGTGGTTCAATCTTTTCCACTAGTTGGAAATCCATAAGGAAATCTTGTGCATAAAAAGAAAGTCTGTATCCCAGGGTGGTTGGCTCGGCCGGCTGGAGATGGGTGTATCCCATACAGATAACCTCCTGATACTCTTGTATTTTTTCAGAGAAGAGTATTAGGAGGTTATGTAACGCTGTTTTAATGACTTTTAGAGATGCATGGATTTGGAGTGTGGTTGTGTTATCTAAGATATCGGTTGAGGTTGCTCCCAAGTGAATTTTTCCACCCCCTACTATACACTGTTGCGCAAAACAAGTGATTTCAGCCATAAGTTCATGATACATTTCTTTTTCAATTTCCTGGGCTTTTTCAATATCAATATCATTTTGATGAGAGATAATATCGTCAAGTTCTTTTTTGGAAAGAAGACCTTGAGTATATTCTGCTTTTGCCAAAGCAACCCAGACACTTCTCCATAATTTTCTTTTATGCATTTCCGACCAAATTTCTCGCATTTCCTCACTCCCATAACGAGTAGTAAAAGGGGAAAGATAGGTAGAATAATCAAATGAGTTCTTCATAATATTTTATGGAGAAGATAGTAAAAGGGCCAAATGTAGTTTCCTTTTGGCTCCTCTGGAACCTTTTGCCCTTCTATTTTATAATAATGGCTTCTCTCTCGGGTCCTGTTGAAATAAGTTTTATAGGGACTCCAATATATGTTTCTAAGGCTGCAATATAGTCTTTTGCTTTTTGTGGGAGTTTTTCAAATTTCGTTAGTCCTTGAGTTGAGTTTTGCCATCCTGGAAAAGTTTTGTAGACAGGTTTTACTTGAGAAAGAAACGTTGCATCGCCATCAAAATAATAAGCTTTTTTCCCTTTATACGTGTAGCCAATGCAGATTTTAATTTTTTTGAAGGTATCGAGGACATCAAGCTTTGTTATCGCAATGCGGGTAAATCCATTAATTTCTGCTGCAAAACGGATAAGTTCGGCATCAAACCATCCACATCTTCTGGGTCTTCCCGTGGTAGTGCCAAATTCACTTCCTTCTTTTCGGAGTAACTCCCCATCTGTATCGAATAATTCGGTTGGGAAAGGTCCTGCACCTACACGAGTTGTGTATGCCTTCACAACACCAAGACACGTTGTGATTTTTTGTGCAGGAACGCCTGCACTTGCCGTAATGCCTCCACTAACCACTGTTGATGCTGTTGCAAAAGGATATGTTCCCCAATCATTATCCAAAAAGACTCCTTGCGCTCCTTCAAAAAGAATATGGTTCTCTTGCTCAAGGGCCTTATGGATAACAGGGTATGGTTCACTGATAAACGGTTGTATCTTTTTGAAAAGCTTTAGATATTCCTTTTCGATTGTTTTTTGGACAAGCGCTTTTTCTCCAAGCGCTTTGATAATTTTATTTTTTACACTCAGCTGTACATATAATTTTTCAGAGAATTGTTTTTTGTTTTGAAGATCGACAAGACGAATGCCATTGTAACTTGCCTTGTCTGCATAGACAGGCCCTATCCCCCTCCCTGTTGTTCCTGTTTTGGCTTTGCCTTTTGCTTCCTCATAGAGTCTATCAAGTACTTTATGATACGGCATAATAATGTGACATCTAGGAGAAATAAGAAGCCTACCTTTTAGCCTGATTCCTGCCTTTTGCAACATCTCTATTTCATCAACAAGCACTTGCAAATCTAAGACTGTTCCATTTGAAATGCAAGCTGTTGCTTTTTGAGAAAAAATACCTGAGGGGACTAAGTGGAGAGGGAATTTTCCGTACTGATTAATGACCGTATGTCCTGCATTATTACCGCCGTGGAATCGTATAACGTAGTCTGAGTGTTCTGCGAGAAAATCTATTATTTTCCCTTTTCCCTCATCTCCCCATTGTGATCCAATTACCAATGTAACACTCATCAAAATTGTGGAGTTTCCCTTTGCTATTAAAAGGGAATAGTTTTTGTTTGTCAAGAGTTTTGTATTCCTGTGGTACAATAGCCTCACGATGGATCAGGTTGCAGAAGTTAGAAATAAAACAGATATTGTCGCTCTTCTTCAAGAATATATACCTCTCAAAAAAGCAGGACGAAATTTTAAAGCAAATTGTCCGTTTCATGGGGAAAAGACTCCGTCATTTGTTATTTCTCCAGAGAGACAAATCTGGCATTGTTTTGGATGCGGGAAAGGCGGAGACGTCTACACCTTTCTTATGGACTATGAGCATATAGAATTTCCTGAAGCACTAAGAATATTAGCAGATAAAGCAGGAATAGTCTTGCAGAACCAAAAAATAGATGCAGGACTCTCTTCAAAAAAAGAAAGAATTTATGCCCTCAATCATTTAGCTGCAGAATTTTATCATTATTTACTGACCAAACATGAATTAGGGAAGCAAGCGCTCTCCTATCTGCTTGAGCAACGGAAAATGAAACCACAGACAATTAAGACCTATATGCTTGGATTTGCTCCCAGAGGAAGTGCTTTGACAACCTACCTTATAAAGAAAAAACACTACACTAGGGAGGATATTTTAGACGCAGGACTTGGGAGTCCACGAGGAAACGATGTCTATGATTTTTTCCAAGGACGACTCATGTTTCCACTTTACGACCATCGTGATAATATTATTGGATTTTCTGGACGGGTTTTGAATAATACTGATAAAACGTCAAAATATATTAATACTCGAGAAACAGTGGTGTATCATAAAGGGCTAACGTTTTTTGGGCTTAATAGTGCGAAGAAATCTATAAAAACAGAAGACTGGGGAATTGTGATGGAGGGGGAATTTGATGTTATTTCTTCTTTTGAAGAAGGTATAACAAATACTGTTGCGGTGAAAGGAACAGCACTTACAGAAGACCAAGTATCCCTGCTTTCCCGTTTTGCCAAAAAAGTCTCTTTGTGTTTTGACTCAGACAATGCAGGACAGGAAGCGCTCAGACGGTCTGTCCCACTTCTTGAAAAGAAAGGACTGCAGACAAGCGTTATCGTCATGGAAGGGGGAAAAGATCCTGATGAGATTCTTAAGACCAATCCGGTTGCTTTCAAAAAGGCACTAAAGCAGGATGTCCCGGTTTATGATTTTCTGCTTTCCCAAGCGGTAAAGAAATATGGGATAGCAACTTCTTTTGCCAAACAGCAAGTTGGAGATGATTTGCTACCACTGTTCTCTGCAATTGATAATGAGATAGTCAAAGAACATTATCTTCAGGCTTTGGGAAAAACACTCAACACGTCTGTTGAGTCATTACAGAAAGCATTAGTCAAGCTTGCCAAAAAAGAAGTTGTCAAAAGAGATGTTATCCTTCCACAACAACAGCTGTCTCGTGAAGCACGTCTTGAGTCGTACCTTTTAGCACTGCTGCTCCAGTCTAACCAGCCAAAACAGATTCTTGCCACCCTAGGAGACTTTATTGCTGATTATATGTGGAACAACCCTTCCTACCAGAAAATTCTTATCCACTTACAGAAATATTGCGAAACTCATCCAGAATGTTTAGGAAAAGATGCTTTGATAGGACTTCCAGAAGAACTTATTCCATCATTTGATACCTGCTTTTTACTTCCACTTCCACAATTTGAGAATGAAGAGAAATGTGTATTAGAGGAAAAGAAAACGGTGGAAGAGTTATATGCTCTGTATATTAGAGAGCAAATAAAAAGTCTGGGAGATGCAATAAAGCAAAAAGAAAAAGACGGAACAGCCGAAGAAATTGCCAAACTTCAGGCTGAATTCTCCCATTTTGTCACTCTTCTGGGAAAAAGATGATGGTGGGTTCCCCTTTCTGCCTAGATTTGATACAATACGCATACTATGAAAGCAGCCCCAAAAGCAGGAGTAAATCTTCTTGGTGATATCGCAGACTCCGCAAAAAAGCGAGGGTATATTACCCAAGAAGAGATTTTAGGAATTTTTTCAAAGCCTGAAGAACACGTTGAAGAACTTGATGAGTTGTATGACAAGCTCATGAAGATGGAGATAGACGTGTTTGAAAACGTTGATGAAGAAAAAGACCAAACCAAGCCAATAGAAGATTTAGAAAAAGAATTAGAAGCACTCACCGTCCTTACTGAGGGAACAGTGAGTGATCCTGTGAGAATGTATCTAAAGGAAATCGGAAGAATTCCTCTTTTGACATTTAATGAAGAAATTGAATTAGCAAAACGTGTTGAAAAAGGAAGCAAAGAAGCAAAACAAAAATTAATCACTTCTAATCTTCGTTTGGTGGTTTCTATTGCGAAAAAATATGTAGGGCGAGGGTTGACACTTCTCGACTTGATTCAAGAAGGAAATCAAGGTCTTATTCGTGCAGTTGAAAAATATGACTGGAGACGAGGATATAAATTCTCAACCTATGCTACCTGGTGGATTCGTCAAAGTATTACCCGTGCTATTGCAGATCAGGCTAGGACTATCCGTATTCCAGTCCATATGGTTGAAAATATTAATAGGTTCCTCAGAGCTTCTAGAAAGCTTATGCAGGAATTGGGTCGAGAGCCAACTCCAGAGGAAGTTGCAAAAGTTTTGGGAATTGAGCCAGATAAAGCTTTGGAAATTATTAAAATTTCTCAAGAACCAGCATCGTTGGAATCCCCCGTGGGAGATGAGGAAGACAGTAGACTTGGAGACTTTATTCATGATACGAGTACCCCGACGCTTTTTGATGCAGCATCTCGTGAACTTTTGAAAGAGCAAGTTGCACAGGTCTTAGAATCTCTTTCAGACAGAGAGAGAGAAGTCCTCAAGCAGCGATTTGGTCTTGATGATGGACGTCCAAAGACTCTTGAAGAAGTTGGAAAATTATTTAAAGTGACGAGAGAGCGTATTCGACAAATTGAGGCAAAAGCCTTGAGAAAATTAAGACATCCTTCTCGTGGTAATAAGCTTCGAGATTACCTTGCGTAAGTAATTTCAACATCAAATTTCGAATATCTAATCCGTCTACGGTTGTACTAATAAATACTCTGTTCCACTGGAATCTGATAAATTCTTTTTAACTATCTCAACACATTTTTTAGGATTGGGAATTGAGTCTATGTATATCTTCTCTTTTAGTGCGGGATTGTATATCTCAATAGAGCCAAAGTTAAAGAGCCTTCCCCAAAAGCCTTGCACATAGGTAACTTCCTGTGTGTGATTGCATAAAAATATTTTTTCACTATGTCCTAAAATACCGCTTTTATAGCGTATCTCTCCTTGTCCAATGTGATATCTACTAGTTACCCATCCTAAAGCAGCAATAAGCATAATAATAATTTTCAAAATATTTAATAAGACAAAAAAAATAAAATAAATTGGCATTAATTGGGTCTGTAACACGAGAGAAAGGTTAAAGTAGATTGGTGGTAATTTTAAGGCAATATATATAAGATCAAAAAATATTTCAATACTTATCAGGTTGATAATAAGAAGAAAAACACTTCGTCGAAGGACAATTTTTTCTGGAATAGTATTTGTGACAGAAGTATTTTCAGGTGCCTTGGTGATAGGAGGAGCCGTATCTAGTGTATTGATTTGGTTGTCTAAAGGGTTTCGTCTGGAATAGGCATTACGGTATGCTTCACGCAGAATGCCAAAAGGAACCTTTCGCAGCCAAGAATAGAATTCCTGTTGCTGTTTATTATACTGTGACTGGACATGTGTTGCTTCCGGAGATGGTATCTTTTTACCACCTATAGCCATTATCTGGATTATTACACAAATCAGATTGGCTGTCAAAATCGTGCTAAACTGCCAAGGGACTGAGCAACCTCAAACCCTTTTCTTACTGCTTTACCTTCGTCGTCATTGCTAGCAAAATATATTTCTATCTCATTCTCTGATATCCACTTATATTCTGAATGGTCGTGTTGGTTAATGGTGATTTTTTGTTGAGAATCTATCATATGAGCAAAATAGATGACTTCTATGACATGTTCGTTTGTATCGACATAGGTAAATTCATGGTATATATTGTCCAAGTCAATTTTTACATGAAATTCCTCATCTACTTCTCTCTTTAAAGCTTGCTCTATAGTCTCTCCAAATTCAACATGCCCACCTGGTAATTCCCATTTCCCAGGAAGAAAAGACTTCGCGTCTGCCCTTTTGCCAATAAGCACTTTCCCCTCTTTCAGAAGAAATACGCAAGCAGTAATTGTCTGTCTTTGTTGCATGAGAATAAGTATAGCAAACTCATCAATATGGCGTCTTTTCAATTAGATGTAGCGACTCTGCTTCACATAGAAAAATTTTGGGGTGGATTTCCGCAGTTTTTGATGATAAAATCACTACATAATCCGTGATAGCTCAATGGTAGAGCAGGTCGCTGTAAAAATGCAGCTTTTAGAAGAAATTCTAAGATGATAACTGGGCTAATTCGGGGAAACCCAGCTTTGCTGGATAATCCCGAGCTAAAATGATGTACTGAATGGTACGTCAAAAATGTGTAGAGACTATACACCCAGTGCCTTCATTGTCATTCTGAACTTATTTCAGAATTTCAGAAAGGCAAAGAGAGAGTCCAAGCCTTTTGGTAACAGAGGGGCACTTGTAACGACAAGGTTCTAGGTTCGAGTCCTAGTCGCGGAGCATCTGATAATTTCGAGACCTCTCTAGAGCTACTGTAAACGATTTTTTACGAACTGACCAAATTCATTGAGGGTTACCCAGTCGCTTTCTAGCATTGGTGGCTCATCATCAGGAGGGTGGTATACATACGCAGTCCAATGAATATTCTTTTGGTCAAGGTAATCAAGAAGAGGTTTTGCGAAACCCTCAAGAGTCCCATTTACCGTTTCTTCTTTTGCTCTATTGTGAAACCCCCACTCAGAAACTATCACAGGATAGGTTGATGCTAAAAATCCAAAACGCCTTTCCCACTCTGTAACTTGATCTTCTCCTTTAGGAACGGTGTTAGGATAAATGTGCGCTACATACACAAGATTGGGATCAGTATAAGGGTTAGTAGGTACATCGGAGAGATCTCCTGTATATTTAGGCCCTGACCCCAGAATAATATTGTCTGAATGTTGACGAATTGTGGCAATAAGAAGCTGACCTGTTGGTCGCCATTCAGTCCAGGTAAAATCATCATTTGTTGGGTCGAGTTGGCCCACAGGTTCGTTGTACATTTCAAAAAGTACGTGTTTTCTCTGGCCATAACGGGTTGCGACCTTGTTCCAGAATGAAACTGCCATGTCTGTGTTCGTGTAATGAACCTTTGCTGGGTAGTTAGGAAGCATCGTAGTGTCGGAATCTGATTCGTACCATCCACCAGGTCTTCCAATTACATGATAAGAAATTATTGCATAGAGTCCATTTTGTTCGGCTAGATCAATCATGCGGTCAACATAGGTGGTGAGGTACTTATCTCCTCCAATTAGGAAATAGTATCCAGGGTAAAGTGTTAGTCGAACAACATTCGCACCAATAGCTTTTACACGCTGAAAGTCTGCTGCAATTTTTGAAAAATGGTTGTCTGGTAGACCATTTATGTCAGTCTCTTTATCAAGCAAAAAGGGATCTTCAAAGTTAACGCCTCGAAGTCGAATTACCTGTCCTTTCTCATTGATTATTTGATTGCCTGAAACGTGAAGCTTAGATATGATATTAGGAAATGATGAGAGTTTTGCAGTTTGAGTTGAGTTGTTGTCTGAAGACGGATAGGTTTTACTTTTCCCTGAAAAGAAGTGATAAGTTCCAGCACACAGGAAAAGTATAACAACCAGTCCAACACCTATCCATGTCAAGATTTTTTTCTTTCGGGATTCTTTAATTTGAGTCAATGTTGACTCCAATTGTTCTGTATCAGTTTTTGATTCATGTTCATCCACAGTTCAAGTTTTACACTATAGATACTAGCTGTCAATATCTTTGGTTTCTACCTTCCACCCTCCTCGAAAGTTCAAACAAAATAGGGGCATAATTCTCCTCAGTCTCTACAAAGTGCGTTCGAAGTGCGTGAACATTGGTGAGCAATTTATATTTAGAACCTCAGAGTGATGGGTAACATCTCATTATAAAAACGATAGTTTCGTTGCAAAATTTTGCGCTTAGGTTCATTTATATTTTGCCTAAGAGAATATAGACAATTATTGCTAAAGGTTCTCTGCGAAAATATTCATCTGGATGCGAACAGGGAGT
>CAZRBN010000007.1:26477-30638 GCA_964598355.1 uncultured Gammaproteobacteria bacterium | reverse complement strand
AATTATTTGTTCTTATTTAATTTACCCTCTTAATAAGAGGGTAAATTTTTATTTACCTACTTTTCTCTATCTCGTTGTGTTGCTACTGCTTTCATAACTGCTTCTGCACCAAGATGTTTAATAATAGGACATACTTCACTGTAGTCAGTCGCAGTTGTTAGAGCATCAAGCGTGCAATGAAATTGTACATCTCCTAGACGATCTCTCTCATGACATGTTTTGATGGCTCCAAATACTTTTCTTGATGGAGATTTTCGCTGGCTATTAGAAATCTTTTCTGGAGCAATGCAGAGTGGATGGCGTATTTCTGTCACTATAGAGAGTATTTCATACTATCAGTAAAAAAAGCAAGATTTATTGCCACACAAGCAGAATTGCTTCTGCGATGTCTTTCATTGATTTTCTTTTGTTCATTGATTCAGTTCGAATAATTTTAAACGCTTCATCTTCTGTAATATTTTTCACTTTCATAAGTATTCCTTTTGCCTTTTCAACTATTTTTCTTTCTTCCAATTTTTCTTCTAAATCCGTTACCTTTCTGTCAGCAACCATTTTTACAAAAGCAGAAGAAATAATTTTGCCAATTGCTTCAATAACTTTGATTTGTTCATCAGAAAATTCATAGGTGTTTTTATTTTGAAAGTTCATTACACCCACAACTCCATGAGAATCAAGTAGTGGTACTGAAAGAAAGGCTTCATAGGTATCTTCGGGAAGTTCTTTAAAAAATTTAAAACGTGGATCTTTAGATGCTTGTTGAGTAATTGCAACTGTTTGACGATGCTCTGCAACCCAACCAGTGATCCCTTCACCTTGATGCATGGTAATATTTCCAACAACATTTCCATGAGGATCTTTTGTTGCAATGAGTGTAAGTTGTTTAGAATTTTTATCATAAAAATAGATAAAACATGAATCAACCGTAACAACTTCATTTGCAACGGTAAGCAGTTTTTTTAAAAATTCCTGAAAGTCGTATTGATTAAAAACAACAAGATCTGAAAGGAGGTTAATAATATCTGGCCATGATGTATTTGTAGAAGGTCGTGTAAACATGAGACTTTAGGGGAATATAGCAGTTTTTGCTTTCTAATGCAAATATATTGAAAAGTGTTAATCAAAATAGAGCTCGGGGTTGGCAGTTACGTTATCCCAGTGTACTTGTTGATCTCTGAAGAATGCTGCTGCACCTATCATCGCAGCGTTATCCGTGCACAAACTCTTTGTGGGTGCAAAGAGTTTGGTATGTAGTATTTGGTATTTAGTATCGAGCATTTCTTGAAATGCTGTTCGTAATGTTTCATTTGCCGCGACTCCACCTGAGAGAATAACAGATTGTACCCCAAATTCTTCCGCTGCTTTGAGTGTTTTAGATACCAAAACATCAGTAATTGCATCTTGTACTCCTCTAGAAAGATCCTTAACTATTTGACCATTTATATTTTGTATTTTTTGTACTTCTCGTAGTACTGCTGTTTTAAGACCAGAAAAAGAAAAGTCATATGCTTTGTCGTACATAAGAGGTCTAGGGAAATGAAATGCATTAGGATTGCCATCTTTGGCAAGCTCTTCTATTTTTGGTCCAGCTGGATAGGGAAGATGCAGAAGCCTTCCTGTTTTATCAAATGCTTCCCCTGCTGCGTCATCACGTGTTCCTCCGAGCCAAGTAATGTCGGCGTGAGATTTCATAAGGAGCAAATCAGTGTGTGCACCGGATACAATAAGAGCGATTGCAGGAAAGGAAGGGACCTTCCATAACTCATCACCACTGTCTCTTAACCAGTTGGCGTATATATGTCCAAATAAATGATTTACAGGGATGAGTGGTTTGTTCCAAAGATATGAAAGAGTCTTTACTGTTTCAACACCAACCAGTAACGATCCTATGAGTCCTGGACCATAGGTAACTGCAATGGCATCTATCCCTGGTGGTGTGTGTGTATCAAAAGAGATTTTTGCTTTTTTTAATGCGTCACTGATAACAGGAATAATATATTTAATTTGCTCTCGAGCAGCGACTTCAGGAATAACCCCTCCTGTTGAACCATGAAGTGCCATTGATGTAGCAGTGCTTTGCGAGATAAGATTGACTTCCTCTTTAGTATTTTCTACAATTGCTGCAGATGTCTCGTCGAATGATGTTTCAATTGCAAGTATTTTCATAGGGCTTATTCGTTTATTGGATTATTTGTCTATTTGTTTATTTACAGATTTGTCTGTACCGTATCTCCATTTTTAGTAGTGTATTTTTCTGCTTCTCCGGCATTAATTTCCAAGACACTATCTGTTGGTTGGGTTGGTTTGACAACAGTTGAGTAAGGATCGGCAGCTGGTTTTACATTTTTATATACAGTGACCACTTTCCCATTGGCAATATAGATAATATCAATTGGAAACTTCATATCTTTCATCCAAAAAGGATAGAAGCCAGGTGTGTCAAAAGGGAAATACATACCATGATTTGGAGTAAGGCTATTTCTCCCTGATAAGCCTTTTTCTTTTTCAGTTGTTGTCTTGGCAACCTCGACAGAGAATACGTGATTATTAATAGTAACTGTTGCTTGTTTGCTAACAAAAGGGATATTACGAATATTCCCAAAAACAAAAAATGCAGTAACAAGTAGAATAACTAAAACCAGCAGTGCAACAATAACTTTAGCCATATTAGATTTCTTTGGAAAGGAGATCGAGAATTGTACTCGTTGAAATATTTTCTATTGGCTTATTAACATAGACAAGTTTTGCGCCTGTTTCTTTGGCCTGTCTTTCTTTATGAAACGAGTAGGGATCTCCAAATGTTGCTGCAATTATAGCAGGTCTAACTTGTTTTACAACGGTGTCGTAATCCGTATCTGACATAGAAGAAGGAAGCAGAATAACGTAATCAACAGCAGTGAGGGAAGATACTATGTGTGCTCGTTGTTCTTGCGTATGGATAGGTCTGTTAATACCTTTTTTTGCTTTTATTGATTCATCTGATTCAAGCATTACAAATAGTATGTCACCTTCTTTTTTTGCATTTTCTAAAAGCGTGATATGTCCAATATGCAGAATATCAAAACATCCCCCCGCCAATACTATGACTTTACCCTGTTGTCGTAGATCTTTACTGACTTTTTCTAACTGTTCAAGCTTTAAAAATTTTTCCATAACGGTACATTTTCAATCAAAGCTTAATTTCCAATAAACCAATTTTTAAAATTAGAATTTGAAAATTCATTATAACTTGAAAACTAATAATTGAAAATTATTCTTTGGTTCCTACCATATATACTGCTTGCCATGGTCGATAGTTGGAAATATACGTGTCATTAATAAGTATTTTTCCATCTTTTTTAACTGTTCGAGAAAAACTTACTTTAGCTCCAGCTGCTGCAAAATCAATTTGCTTTGTTTGACCCTTTGGAAGCGTAGGATCATCTTGATATAAAGGGGTCGGTGCGGGTGATTCTCCAGAAATAACAGGAGTTGTCATTGTTACTTCACGTCCATCTTTTGTTCCGTAAAGGTAGAAGGAAAGTCGTAACTCAGCAGGATCTATAATTTTTTGCACGAGAATATTATGTCCCGTATCATTTTTAAATCGTAAATCAACGCTTGGAACATAGACTGTTGCATCAATACCAGGAGGACCATCTTCTTCATAATAACCAACTCGGTAATCATGTGCATGTCGCTCGGTAATAGGAAGTCCGGCATTGAGCGCTGCTCGAAAAAGAGTCGTTGATACTTGGCAAATACCTCCACCATCACCAAGTACAGTATGTCCATTTTGAATAACATATGCTTGTTGGTATCCAGTAAGTGACGAAATATCTCCAACTACCCTTGCAAAAGAAAATTCTTCTCCTGGTTTAATAAGGGTTCCATTAATTCGTGTTGCGCCTAGTGTCACATTATAAATTCTGCTTGGAATAGAGTGTTGAAATAAGGACGTTCCATAACCAATTAACTCTTTAATGCCTAAGTTGTTTACATCTCTTGTTGCAACTTTGGGATGAATTACTTTTAGTGGTGCTGTAATGGTAATAACTTGTGGCTTATTCATAGCTAAAAGATAAGGAAGACGGCTTTGCAAGCCCTTTGTAAGGGTAGCCATGTCTATATCTTGTCCATCAGTTGATGGTTTAAAGGTTGTTACTCTCCCATTTTCAAACTGAA
>CAZRBN010000007.1:0-26467 GCA_964598355.1 uncultured Gammaproteobacteria bacterium | reverse complement strand
AGGTGCAATATAGAGCGCTTGTTGCATGGGGGTTAGGATATCTTTGAGAGCCTTGTCAGAGTAGCGATACGATGGTGAGAGGTTAATACCATTAAGATATGCTTGAAAGACCAAACTAATATTTGAAAAAAGATCATTGGACTTACCAATACTCATTGCTTGTTTGGCTAACAGAATGCTGTCATATCCAACTTGAAGATCTTTTGCTGAAATAGTTGCGGTTTGGGTATCAACAATAAAGGTAAAAACACTATTCTCAATGCCTTTATTTTTTTGATTAAAATAATTACTTATATATGCTTCACTCTTGCCTCCAAAATTTACCCCGTTTACCATTATTCCTGGAAAGACAGTGTTTCTATAGATTTGTTGGAAAAGAATAAAAGTAAACGTTATAAGAAAAAATAGACCCAAAACTGCACCAATACCAAACCAATAGAAGGATTTTAGATACAATAAAAGATGTTTATATTTGGTCAGTACGGGTATTTTTATAGCTGGAATAGTTTTTTTCATTGATTCGAAGTAATTACTATTATACTATGTATATATATGGATAATACTGTTCTTTTTCCAGGTCAGGATCCGAATGCTTCTGCTCAGCCTTCTCAGGTACCTCCTGTTGGTGCTCCACCCCAGAGTCAACAAATACCACAACAAATACCTTTTGTCCAACAGCAACCTGTTGCCCAATCTGGTGGAGTCCCTGCTATACCTTCTCCAACGCAAGCAAATCCACTGCCTCAGCCTACTCAAACTACTCCTTCTACGGGAGTACCTTCAACACCGCTCCAAGGATCTTTTACTTTACCAAACACTTCTGCACCAGTACGTCCGGTACCGGTAGTTCCTTCTCAAGAGGTTGTACAATCAGCTGACGCAAGAGCAGATGGTCCAAAAATTACCTTGACAGACTTATATGGTCCTTCAGGTCATACAGAGGCTTCAGTTTCTCAACCTGTTTCGCTTCCAGAAGACCCCTCTCAACCTCCTGCATATGTAGCAGAAGAAACTCACCTACCACTTGTTGAAAATCCTACGCTACCCCAATCTGTGGAAACTCCTTTGCGGGAGACGAAGAGCACTGTCATAGTGCCTAGTGCTTCTAAGCCTGTCCTTTTGCAAGAAGCACCTTCTTCCGATAGACATGGGTTGGGCAATGATCCTGAGTCATCCGAGGGCGGAGGAGGTGGATTTCATATGCCGCCAATTATTTTTAAGATACTTGGGGGATTGGTAGTTTTGCTTATTGTTGTTGTTCTCATTAGTTTTATTTCGTCTCTTTTTAAACCGACTTCAGATAATGGGAAAGTTACCCTCACATATTGGGGGTTGTGGGAAGATAGTAATGTGTTTCAAAGCGTAATTAACGATTTCCAAAGGCAAAATCCAAATATTACTGTTACCTATACAAAGCAAGATCCCGTTAAGTATACTGATAGACTTTTGACCAGAATACAAAATGGGAGTGGTCCTGATATCTTTCGGTTTCATAATACGTGGGTAACTCCGCTTCAAAGCGTGCTACTGCCCCTTCCTTCAATAGTCTTGGATAAAAAGCAATTGCAGGATAATTATTTTCCTGTTATGACAACAGACTTAGTAAGAAATGGAGCAATTTATGGATTGCCCTTGCAGATGGATAACCTGGTTTTATACACAAATAAAGATATTTTTGATCATGCAGGAGCCAAAGTGCCTGCAACCTGGGAAGAGTTTGTGACAGTTTCAAAAGGATTAACAGTAAAGGATAGCACAGGACATATCAAAACAGCTGGTGCTGCAATTGGAACGTATGAGAATGTTTCGCATGCGCCAGATATTGTGTCATTACTTCTTTTGCAGAATGGAGCACGGCTTGATAAGTTACAAGGTTCACAAAATGCGACTGATGCACTCAATTTTTATACGTCCTTTGCTAAGACAGACGATAGGGTATGGGATAGTACCTTGGATACTTCTCTCTTAGCTTTCGCGAGAGGGAAGGTCGCTATGTATTTTGGATATTCCTATGATTATTTTGCTATCAAAGCTGCTGCTCCTCAACTTGCTTTTGAAATTCATCCTGTTCCACATCTTCTTGGACGGGATATGTCTATTGCAAGTTATTGGGTTGAAGGAGTTTCAAGTAAAAGTAAGCATCAAAAAGAAGCATTACGCTTTCTTCAGTATCTGTCACAGAAAGATGTCTTAGCAAAATTATATACAGAGGAGGCAAAAACGCGACAATTTGGAGAAGTATATCCCAGAAAAGACTTAGCAAATACTCTTTCTGCAGACCCTATTTTGACTCCTTTTGCTGGCCAAGCTACTAAAGCAGTATCATCATTTTTTGTAGGTGATACTAATTATGATGGTTTTAATGGCGGACTAAATCGCTATTTGGGGAATGCTGTGAATGGGTTGCTAAATAATACGTCTGCTGATAGTGCTCTTTCAACACTTGCACAAGGAGTAACTCAAATTTTCAACCAATATGTTTCCTCCTCACAATAATAACTTGCAACGAGCAATTTTTTCAACATTAGCGTATTTTGATATATTTGATTTTCCGCTTACAAAAGAGGAAATGTATACCTACCTCCATGTTTCAGAAAAGACGTCTTTTGCAGAGTTAGAAAAAGCCCTTCTGACAATTTCTTCTGAGACAAAAGACAATCGTATATTGTACCTTCTTCCCAAAAGAGAAGGTCTTGCAGAAAGAAGAATACAAAATGAAGAAATTAGTGAAAGAAAAATTGAGAAAGAAAAAAACTTGCTGCGTATGCTTGGATTTTTCCCAACAATTGCTTTTATTGGCATAAGCGGGTCCTTAGCAATGAAAAATGGTGATGGCGAAAGTGATATCGATATCTTTATTATTACCTTACCACACACCATATGGTTGACAAGATTTTTTTTGTGGATAGTGTTGCAACTTTTTAGTAAAAGAAGAAAAAGGAATACCAAAGGCCAAGATACTATTTGTATTAATATGCTCCTAGATAGAAATACTCTCGCTTTTCCACATGATAGACATGAGATCTATACAGCGCATGAGATAGTACAAGTGGTGCCTGTTGTCAATAAATATCAGACGTACGAATTATTTTTACAAAAAAACACATGGGTCTTGGATTATCTTGCAAATAGCTTTCAAAAAAAATTTCTTATTGAGAGCATTCCTTTTTGGCTTAAAATTATGTCTTTTTGTCTTATTCCACTTGAAACAATTGTACGTTTTATGCAAGTCATGTATATGAGACAGCATAAAACAATTGAACAAACAACAAAAACTTTTATTGCTTTTCATCCATATAACTATCGCGATACAATACTAAAAGAGTATAAAAAGCGAATACAAGCGTAGAAGCTCTAAGCTACTAGGTGTAATGTTTGCCTTAATTATTTTATGAAATATAAAACAGTTATTTGTGGAGGAACTTTTGATAGATTGCATGATGGGCACAAGTATTTTCTCAGAAAAACTTTTGCCATTGGCGATCGTGTGCTCATTGGTCTTACTTCAGATACCTATGCACATCAAAAGGGTGCAAATATGTTGCCATTTCAAGAGAGATTGGAAGAATTGAAAACATTTTTGGCAGACGAAAAATTACTTATTCGTGCAGAAATATTCCCTATTCAAGATATCTATGGCAAGGCCATTGATGCTTCAATTGAAGTTGACGCAATTATTGTGAGTGAAGCAACAAAGCACGGTGGAGAAGAGATTAATGTAAAAAGACAAGAACTAGGATTATCGCAACTTCCTATTGTTAGTATTTCGCTTTTTACTATGAATGATACAGTGCTTTCTTCAACTCATGTAAGAGAAGGACAAATTGGCAGACAGGGAGAAATATATTTAGATGAGAAATGGACGAAGCATTCACTTGCGCTTCCTTTTTCTCTCAGAGAAGTTTTGCACAAACCTTTTGGTACGCTCTTACCTGGATCGTTCCCTCAGGAGCTGCTTGCTGACCCACATCACACTGTTGTGGTTGGCGATGCAACCGCAAAAAGGTTTAATGAAGAGCACGTCGGACAAATATTGTCTGTTATTGATTTTTCGATTGAAAGAAAGCCACTATTTCATTCAATTGCGGAGCTTAAGTTTTCTGGAGATGAGAACCTTTTGGAAGTGATAAATCCTTCAGGACATATTACAGCAGGCGTTTGGGAGATATTGCACCGGGCGTTAAAAGAAAGTAAAGAGAAGAGGGTAATTGTTCGGGTAAATGGTGAAGAAGACTTATTAGTTATTCCTCTTGTATTACTACTACCACTAGGGTGGAAGCTGTTTTATGGACAACCTCAAGAAGGTGTTGTTTATTTGCCTATTACTGAGGAAGTTAAAGAAAAAGTGTATGCGTTTCTGATCCAATTCGTGCGTGAATAAATACTCCAGGTTCTTGACAAATAGGTCCTTCTCAGATACTATTCTCTAAGTTAAGAAGAACAATGCTGTCTCCCTCCATTACGCGAGGGAATTTTCTTTAATACAGATATGGATAAAAAAATATATTTAACAAAAGAAGGTTTGGAAGCTTTAAGAAAAGAGCATGAAGAATTGACCAAGGTTAAAAGACCGGAAGTTTTAGAAAGACTTTCTCAAGCTCGAAATCAGGGCGATTTATCTGAAAATGCTGAATATACAGCAGCTCGTGATGAATTGTCTTTTGTTGACGGAAGAATTGATGAATTAGATGAGCTTCTTAAGCAAGTCTCTCTGATTGAAGATACTGGAAAAGGATCTGTTGCTTTAGGTTCTAAGGTAACCTTAAAAGTAGGATCTCGTGAAGATATTTACATGGTAGTTGGCGAATGGGAAGCAGATCCAGCAGAAAAGAAAATTTCTCATGAATCTCCTCTTGGAAAAGCTCTTTTAGGTAAATCAGAAGGAGAAAAGGTTGAAGTTGATGCTCCAGCTGGTAAAGTCCTCTACACAGTTGTGAGTGTAAAATAACCTCCTTTGGTTTCTATAATTTTCGTCCTCGAACAAGAGCAACTAAAAATTCAACTCCTTTTTTCAACAATATAGTAATATCCCTCTTGTTAAATTTTTAACAATTCTCTCTTCTTTGTTGAAATTTAGGGAAAAATTGACCTTCTCATATACCTTTGCTAATCTTGCTCTATGAATCTCCCTAAAACCATGTTGGCAGTTGTCAAAGAAAAACCAGAAGCAGATGTTGTTATCAAAGAAGTTCCTGTTCCAACACCTGGAACAGATGAAGTATTGGTAAAAGTAAAAGCAGCCTCTATTTGTGGTACAGATGTCAGTATCTATGACTGGACTCCATGGGCACAAGGGCATATTGCCCCTCCAGCTATCATAGGTCACGAGCTTGTGGGTGAAATTATTGAGATTAACAGTGATAATCCACAGGGTTTGGCAATTGGTGATTTGGTTTCTTCTGAAACACATATTTTCTGTGGTGAATGTTATCAATGTCGAATTGGCAATCGTCATATATGTGAGAGAATGCAGCTTTTTGGTATTGGGAGAAATGGAGGTTTTGCTGCATATGCTGTTATTCCTGTCCGAACTGCTTGGAAAAATGATACAACAATTCCTCTTGAATGGATGAGTGCGCAAGAACCTTTAGGAAACGCTGTGCATGTTGCTCAGAAAGCCGAGGTTATGGGTAAAACAGTTGTTGTCTTTGGGCTTGGTCCAACTGGTCTTTGTGCCATTGCTGTTGCAAAGGCGTACGGTGCAACAAAAGTGATTGGCATTAATAGAGGTGAATATAGAAGAACTCTAGGAAAAGAAATGGGTGCAGATGAAGTGTATGAAGTGTTGCCAGCAAAGTATGAGAATGCAATAGACGTTGTTTTGGAAATGTCTGGAAATGCAGATGTTATTCAAAATGCCTTAAAAGCTGCACGAATTGCAGGGACAATTGTATTTTTTGGAATTCCCAAGAAAGAAGTGCCAATAGATATTGGTAAATATTTTATTAATAAAGAACTAACTGCAAAATGTGTTTTTGGACGAAAAATTTGGGAGACTTGGTATCAAGTGAGCGATTTACTAAGAACAAAAAAAGTTGATTTAGGAGTAATGATTACTCACAGATTCAAACTGTCTGAATTTGAAGAAGCAATGAAAGTTATGAAATCTGGAGAGTGCGGGAAGATTTTATTAACACCATAATAAGTTGGTTTGTTTGCTATGAACGTTAATGATTTTTATAACAAATTAGAACAAATAACTGCAGCAGGAAAATGGCCTCATGTTATTGAATCCGGAGAGGGAGCATATCTTACTATTGATGGTAAGAAAAAACTGAATTTTTGCTCAAGTCATTATTTAGGTTTGGCTGTTGACCCTCGTCTCACCAATGCTGTCAGTGAGGCTGTTCAACAGTATGGAATAGGTACAGGGTATCGAACTCTTGCAGGTACGCACAAACTTCACCTTGAACTTGAAGAAGCAATAGCACGATTTAAAGGGACAGAGAAAGCAGTTGTTTTTTCAAGTGCATATATGGCAAATGCTGCAGCAATTCAAACAATTCTTGGAAAAGAAGATATTGTTATTTCTGATGAGTTAAATCATGCCTCTATTATTGATGCCATAAAACTTTCAGGGGTAAAAAATAAATTTATTTATAAGCACGCAGATACAAAAGACTTAGAAATAAAATTGAAAGAAGTTGATGAAATACGAAAAAATACAAAATCAGATGGCTCTTTGCCGCTTGTTCTTATAGTGACAGATGGTGTTTTTTCTATGGACGGTGATATAGCTCCGCTTCCAGAAATTGTACAGTTGGCAAGACAGTATGACGCACTCACTATGGTTGATGATGCACACGGTGAAGGAGTTTTGGGAAAAGGTGGGCGAGGAATTGTTTCTCATTTTGGGCTATTGGGACAAGTAGATATAGAAGTAGGAAGTCTTTCGAAGGCTTTTTCTGTTATGGGAGGATTTATCGTTGGTAAAAAAACAATTATCGATTTTTATATGCTCAAAGCTCGTCAGAGACTTTTCTCAATTGCTCTCACGATTCCTGACACTGCTGCAGCTCTTAAGGCAGTCAACATTCTTCTTGAATCAGATGCTCCTGTCAAAAAATTGTGGGAGAATGTAGCATATTTGCAAGATGGATTTAAAAAATTAGGGTTTGATACAGGTCATTCTCAAACTCCTATTATTCCAGTGATGTTAGGTGATGAAGAAACAGCAAGGCAATTTAGTGCACGGCTGTTTGAGGAAAATATTTTTGCAACGCCAATTGTTTTTCCTATGGTTGCTAAGGGTAAAGCACGAATCCGAGTTATTGCAAGTGCTTCATTTGAAAAAGCAGATATGGACAAAGGTCTTTCTGCATTTGAAAAAGTAAGAAAAGAACTTGGCGTTTTATAATCGTTTCTTCTTTGTTATATTTTTAACAACTCCTTTCATAGTGTTTAAAATTTCGTAAAATTTGACCTTGATTTCTTCATTTTGTAGTATCAGTAAAGAAAGGAGGTGTTAAATATGGGAGGTTCAAGAAGAAGAGAAGTTCCACTAGTAAAACATAATCAAAGAAGTAAGGAAGGAAGAATACGAGATAGAATAACACAGTATCCAGATGTTATTATGGGGGATGAAGGGGTCCCAGACCCAAGACAGTTTGAATTACCATTACCTCAACAAGAAAGAGTTTGGGAGAGTGAAGGAGGATCGTTACATCCAGATCATTTACGTATTAGGTAACTGTAAGATAGTCTTGCTAGCAGAATAATCAAAGGGTTTTTATAGGGAAAAGTCCTTTTAGTATTCCGAAGGCTACATTGACATCTTTGTCATCTAAAATAATTGACACTTCATTTGGTGTTGAAACAATTTCAACAATATTTATTCCATCCCAAGCCAAAGATTTGAGAAAGAAGTAATATACTCCAGGAGTATCAATATTTTCTTTTGGTAAACGAATAGTAATTGCAGAAAGATTATTCTTTTCAGAAACAATTTTTTCATTTGCCAAAGCAGCTTTTACTTGTTGCTGCAAATCGTTACTGACGATAATTGCTGTTTCAAAAACTCCTTCGGTAAGGGTAAAATAATATTTACTTTTTTCTGAATATACCTCTGAAAGCAACTTATATTTTTCTCGCAAACTCTCAGAATTAGAAAGGTTAAGCTCTACCAAATTTGACCTAACTATCATTTCAGGAGTTGAGGTGAAAATTGTCAGAGGGGCAAATTTTGGTTTTATTTCTTCAGCAATTCTTTTTATTGCCATAATAATAGAAGCTTCGCTTACTGGTTTGTAAAGCATTTTTTCTAACTCTGGCTTAATATACCTTGCAAGGGATGAGTAATTAATAAGGTCTTTACTCATTGCTTCGACTAAATATCGTGAGCGCTCAATAATTTGTTTGGTAGCTTCTGGAACAGTAATCATGTTAAAATTTTAACAGAAATCCGCGTATTTTGTCAAATCTGTTAGAAAAATTGACTAGCTACCTATTGGTCTTCATAATGCATGATATGCAAAGAAATTGTGAAATACTAGAAAAGAAAACAATGTTTTCCTTGTAGGGGTAGTTTATTTTGTAAAAATATCCATACCCTTCCAAGGGGTTTTTTTATGACTTATGGCAACGCTTAATGCAAATTATAAAAGAATACAAGGTTCATATCTTTTTTCAGAAATTGCGAAACGAACCAGAAAATTTAAAGAAGAACATCCTGATGTTGTCCTTTTTAGTCTGGGAATTGGTAATACAACTCAGCCGTTACCTTCAGCGATTATTGAAGGTTTGAGAGGAGAAGTGGAGCAGCTTGGGTTCATTGATACCTATACTGGATACGGAGATGAACAAGGTAATCAAAATCTTCGGAAGGCATTGGGAGAGTGGTACCAACGAGAAGGAATTTCTCTTGATACTGATGAGATTTTTATCAGTGATGGTGCAAAATCAGATTTGGCAAATGTGCAATCAATTTTCAGTGAAGACAGTAGTATTGCTATTCAAGATCCAGTCTATCCAGCGTATGTTGATAGTAGTGTGTTGTATGGACATACAGGGGAATTTGAGAATGGGAAATATAACGGGTTGATATACATGCCGTGTACGAAAGATACTGGATTTTTTCCAGATGTTCCTCTAGGGCATGCAGATATTATCTACATATGCAGTCCAAATAATCCAACAGGTGCTGTTGCAACACAAGAACAATTACAAAAATTTGTTACATATGCGAGAAGAGAAGAGTCAGTTATTATTTTTGACGCTGCATATAGTGCTTTTATTCAAGATGATTCACTTCCCAGAAGTATTTATGAAATTGAAGGTGCAAAAGAGTGTGCAATAGAAATAAATAGTTTTTCAAAATATGCAGGATTTACCGGTGTCAGATTGGGGTGGACAGTTGTTCCAAAAGCATTGGTGGTTGAAGGATCTAAGTCTGGGGAAGTTAATAAAGCATGGAATAGACGGCAAACAACTATGTTTAATGGAGCATCAAATATTGCACAAGCAGGAGGAGCTGCTGCTTTGAGTGAAAAAGGACAGAAAGCATGTCACAAAATCATTGCGTATTATTTGGCAAATGCAAAAATTATTCGTGACGGATTTACTACGTTAGGGTTGGAAGTTATTGGTGGAGAAAATGCTCCATATATTTGGGTGAAAACACCAGTAGAAATGACCTCGTGGGATTTCTTTGACACATTACTTATGAAAGCTCATGTTATTTGTACTCCCGGAGTTGGGTTTGGTCTTCATGGAGAAGGATATGTGCGGCTTAGTGCATTTGGGACAAAAAAGGCGACACAACAAGCAGTAGCGAGTATACAAAGGAGTGTACGCATATGATACAAAAAACAATTCCATGTACAAAATTACAAATAGAGCAAATTATCCAAACATATCCAACACCGTTTCATATCTATGATGAAAAAGGAATTAGAGAGAATGCGAGGGAATTCTTAAAAGCCTTTCAATGGAATAAAGGGTTTACTGAATATTTTGCGGTAAAAGCGTTGCCAAATCCATATATCCTTCAGATCCTTAAAGAAGAAGGATTTGGAGTTGATTGTAGTTCTCTTCCTGAATTATTACTCGCGGAAAAAGTTGGATTTAAAGGAAAAGAAATTATATTTACATCAAATGACACGCCCAGTGAAGAATTTGTAAAAGCAAAAGAATTAGGTGCAATTATAAATCTTGATGATATAACACATATAGATTACTTAGAACTTTTTACAGGACTTCCTGATACTATTTGCTTTCGGTATAATCCTGGTCCTCTCCGCAGCGGTAATGCAATTATTGGCAAACCAGAAGAGGCAAAATATGGTCTAACAAAAGAGCAATTATTTGAAGCATATAAAATAGCAAAACAAAAAGGGGTTGCTCATTTTGGATTACACACAATGGTTGCATCAAATGAATTAAACCCACAATTCTTTATTGATACTGCGGCAATGGTATTTGATTTGGTTATTGAGCTTGTTGAAAAAGTTGGTGTAACAATAGAATTTGTTAATCTTGGAGGGGGTATAGGAATTCCTTATAGACCAGAACAAAAAGCAGTAGATTTGCATGCTGTTTCTCAAGGAATTCAAAAAGAATATACAGAAAAGATTGTTGCTGAAGGATTACCTCCTGTAAGGATATGTATGGAAAACGGCAGAATGATAACCGGGCCATTTGGCTACCTTGTTACAACAGTTTTGCATAAGAAAGACACATATAAAAAATATGTTGGACTTGATGCCTGTATGGCTCACTTAATGCGACCAGGTATGTATGGAGCGTATCATCATATAACTGTTGTAGGAAAAGAAAAAAAAGAGAAAACTCATCTCTATGATGTCACGGGATCTCTTTGTGAGAATAATGATAAATTTGCTATTGGTCGTCAACTTCCTGAAGTTGAGATAGGTGACATCCTGGTTATCCATGATACAGGAGCACATGGACATGCAATGGGATTTAATTATAATGGGAAACTTCGTTGTGCAGAATTGCTTTTACATGTAAATGGTCAAGTTGAGCAAATTCGACGAGCTGAAACAGTACATGATTATTTTGCCACATTAGATTTTTCACGATGGGAGGGACAGAAATGATAGTCATGAAATTTGGAGGAACATCGGTCAACAGCGCACAAAAAATTCAAACAATTGCTCATATCATAAAACAACATAATCACAGATCTCCTATTGTTATTGTCTCAGCATTTCGTGGAGTAACGGATATGCTTTTGCGTGCAAATCAGGGGGAACATATTTCTTGGAAGGAATTGAAAGGAATGCATTTGCAAGTTGCTCATGATGTGTGGAGCGCAGGTATTCCGGTTGAAATAGAAGCGAGGTTTGACAGGTATATACAGCAAATAAAATCATTACTCAGAAACAGAGAACAAAGTCTTGCGCGAACAGATGCAGTCATTGCGTATGGAGAAATTATGTCATCTTTTTTAATAAGTCGTCTTGTAGAATATTTGGGTATACCTTCAAGACAAATTGTAGCAACAAGACTTATTGTAACAGATACTACCTTTGGATCTGCGCAGTTTCTTCCTACCCCAACAATAACTCAAACAAAAAAAATTATTAGACCACTTCTTAAAAAAAGAATAGTACCAGTCATTACCGGTTTTATTGGAGGGACAATACAAGGACATACAACAACACTTGGAAGAGGAGGATCTGATTATTCTGCTTCAATTATTGCATCTTGCTTAGGAGCTGAGGAGATTCAGTTTTGGAAAGATGTTGATGGAGTGTATACAGCCGACCCAAGAAAAGAAAAAAATGCAAAACTTTTGCAAACAATTTCCTATCAAGAAGTAACAAATTTGTTACAAGCTGGTGCAAATATACTCCATCCTCAAACAATATCTCCCGTACGTGCTGTTGGTATTCCTATTAGGGTCATGAATACCTTACGTCCTCAAGGTCAAGGCACACTCATTGGAAATACACAGGAGAACTATCTATGAAAATAGCACTGATTGGTTTTGGGAATATGGGAAAAGAATTAGAGACGCTTGTTCATAACACATCGGAAGATTCAATTGTTTCAATCAGTTATAAAACCCGAGAAGACAGTTTGGATATAGAAGGTATTGCAAAAGCAGATGTTGCCATTGATTTTACTTCTGCTGACATTGTCGTTGATACACTCCATAAAATAATTACGCTAGGTACGCCGGTCGTCATTGGAACTACCGGATGGTATGACAAATTTGAACAGGTTAAGAAATTAGTGAAAGAGAATAACCTTGGATGTGTCTATGGACAAAATTTTTCCATTGGAGCAAATATGTTCTTTCGTATGCTAGCATTCAGTGCACATCTTATGAGTAAATTTGACATGTATGATGTGTATGGTTTGGAAGTCCATCACACCGGGAAAAAAGATAGTCCTAGTGGAACAGCAAGAAAAGTAAGTGATATTCTTTTACAGAATTTTAAAGGAAAAGACACAGTTATGTTTGATCGATTAGATAGAGAAATTCAAGAAAATGAATTGCACTTTGCATCACTCCGTGGTGGACGGAATCCAGGAAGACATGATGTTATTTTTGACAGTGTTGCTGATGAAATACATCTGTCACATCAGGCACATGGAAGAAGCGGTTTTGCAGAGGGAGCATTGCTTGCTGCAAAATTTATTGTCGATAAAAAAGGCATGTATTCATTTGATGAAGTTTTTGAAAGGCAGGTGAAAGAAAATGAAACTATATAACGGTGCTATTACAGCACTTGTTACACCATTTACAAAAAATGGTACTGTTGATTTGGAAGCTCTTGAAGAGTTAGTTGAATTTCAAATTACCGAAGGCATTGATGGAATTGTTGCATGTGGTTCAACAGGTGAAGCAGCAACATTGACTTTTGATGAATATAGTTTGGTTGTCAAAACAGTTGTGCAAAAATCAAACGGAAGGATTCCTGTAATTGCAGGTGCCGGAAGTAATGATACGCAAAAAGCTGTTGCATTTTCCACACTTGCAAAAGAAGCAGGAGCAGATTGTTTGTTACACGTAACTCCTTACTATAATAAACCAACAACAGCAGGGCTTGTAGCACATTTTAGTGAGATAGCAAAAAAAGTTAATTTGCCAATTATCCTCTACAACGTACCAGGTCGGACTGGACTTAATATGTCTGCAGCAGTAACAGCGCGGATAGCACGTGAAATCCCACAAGTTATTGGTATTAAAGAGGCATCGGGGAATGTACAACAAGTAATGGATATTATCCATAAAAATCTAAAAAACTTTGTTGTCTTGTCTGGTGATGATGCGCTTACTCTTCCTATGATGGCTGTTGGAGCAGTAGGATGTATTTCCGTTGTTTCCAATGAAGTTCCGAGAGCATTTTCAGAAATGGTTCACTTTGCACTTAACAAAGATTTTGAAAAGGCAAAAAAGATTCATTACCGATTGCTGGATATAATGAATGGTAATTTTATTGAAACAAATCCAATTCCTGTAAAAACAGCACTTTTCCTGATGGGGAAAATTCAGGAGCAATGTAGATTGCCACTTGTGCAAATGGAAGAAGCCAACAAAGAGACTCTGCGGAATATTTTGAAAGGATTGGCACTCATATGAAAAAGTGGAGAGTTGGTATTTTAGGAGCAACAGGTATGGTGGGGCAAAAATTCATACAACTTCTTGAGAGTCATCCGTGGTTTGAAGTTGTTGTTGTTGCAGCATCACCTATGTCTGCTGGGAAAGTATATAAAGATGCTGTTATGGGGAAATGGAATATGCAGACCGCTATTCCTAAAAATGTTGAAGATATGGTAATGCGATCTGTACAAGCAGATATGTCTTCAATTGCTCAAAGTGTAGATATTGTTTTTTGTGCGCTTGATATGGACAAAAAAGAAATTCAAGACATTGAAAATAACTATGCTTCTTTGGGTGTCGCAGTTATTTCAAATAATTCAGCTCATAGATGGACAGATGATATTCCTATGATAATGCCTGAAATTAACCCAGACCATGCTCAACTTATTGATGTGCAGCGAAAAAATCGCGGATGGGGAAAAGGATGTATTGCAGTGAAGCCAAATTGTTCTATTCAGTCCTATGTATCAATACTCACAAGTCTCAAAGAATTTGGCCCAAAAAAAATCAATGTGGTAAGCTTGCAGGCAATATCAGGTTCAGGAAAAACATTTGAAACATGGCCTGAAATGGTTGATAATGTTATTCCCTTTATTTCTGGGGAAGAAGAAAAATCAGAAAAAGAACCATTGCGAATCTGGGGAAGTTTACACGATACTACTATAGAGCTTGCTTCTGGGATAGGTATCTCGGCAACCTGCATTCGGGTACCTGTTTCTCAGGGGCATATGGCACATGTTTCTGTTTCATTTGAACATAACCCTTCCAGAAGCCAAATTCTTCAGGCACTTATGCATTTTAATAATCCTATTGCATCTCTTGATTTACCGTCTGCTCCAAAAAGATTTATTCAATATTTTGAAGAAGAAAACCGACCTCAAACAGGATTTGATAGAGATAGAGAAAGGGGAATGGGAATTAGTATGGGGAGGCTAAGAAAAGGCACTCAGTACGATTGGCAATTCATTGCGCTTTCCCACAATACAATTCGGGGCGCTGCAGGAGGAGCAATTCTTATGGCCGAGCTTCTGGTAAAAAAAGGATATATTTCCTCGTAATTGTTTAAAATTCAAAAGTAAGATAAAATACGCTTATGGAAGATTCAAACTTGAAAAAAGTCAGACTTGAAAAAATACAGAAATTAAAAGAGCAGGGAATTAATCCATATCCTCATTCTTTTGATAAAACGCATACAGTTGCACAGGCAAGGGATAGTGAAGGAAAAGCGGTAAGGACAGCAGGGCGTATGATGTCGTATCGCGAACATGGTAATATTGCCTTTGCAGACGTTATGGATGAAACAGGGAGAATTCAGATCTTTTTTCAGAAAAAAGTTTTAGGTGAAAGTTTTAAAAATCTTAAATTGCTCGATATTGGAGACTTTATTGGTGTTGAAGGAGAAGTTGGTAAAACTGTTGCCGGTGAAATCTCTATTATTCCCACTTCGTACATACTTTTGAGTAAATCGCTACGGCCTCTTCCTAATGAATGGTATGGACTAAAAGATACAGAGACACGGTATAGACAACGGTATTTAGATTTAATTCTTAACCCAGAAGTCAGGGATCGATTCAATATTAGGACAAAAGTTATTAGTGGAGTAAGAGAATATTTGGATAGTCTTGGATTTTGGGAAGTAGAGACTCCTGTTTTGCAACCGATGTATGGTGGTGCAAATGCAAAACCTTTCACAACACATCTCAATGCATTGGACCAGTTGATGTATCTCCGTATCGCTGTTGAATTGTACATAAAAAAATTACTTACTGGCGGATATGAAAAAGTATACGAAATAGCAAAAGATTTTCGAAATGAAGGAGTCGATCAAACTCATTCTCCAGAGTTTACCATGATAGAGTGGTACGAATCATATGTTGACTACAATACGATGATGGATCGTGCAGAAGGACTTCTTAAATTCTTGGCAACTAAAATTTATGGGACAACAATACTGCAGGTTGAAGATAAAACAATTGATATTGGAAATACATGGCCACGAATTACCATGTCAGATATTTTAAAAGAAAAATTAGGTCTTGATGTTGAAAAGGAAACACGAGAGAGTTTACTGATGTTTCTCAAAGAAAAATCTCCTGATTCTGAGGTTTTTGGTAGTGAGACAAAGGGACAACTCATTTTTATGATTTTTGATCACCTTATTCCGAAAATGCTTAAAGAACCAACGTGGATTGTTGATTATCCTGCGGATATTAGTCCATTTGCACGCCCTCATAGAGAGAAAGAAGGTTGGGTAGAAAGGTTTGAAGGATATATTGGTGGAAAAGAGATCTTTGATGGATGGACAGAAATCACTGATCCCCAGACCCAAAGAAAAGCATGGGAAAAAGATACTGACGCAACACGAGCAGATAAAGAAGAAGCACAGCATGTTGATGAGGATTACCTTGCAGCAATGGAATATGGTATGCCTCCTTATGGGGGTATTGGTGTTGGAATCGATAGGTTGACCATGTTATTTACGAATACATGGGCGATTAAAGAACTTATTCTTTTCCCAACTCTTAAGAAAGATAAGAAAGAACAGGAAGAAGAGACAGAAGTTAAAAAGGAAACCCCACATGTTGCAAGCAATAGTTTACAGGAAGCAGATGTAAGAGATGTTACTTTGACGCGAGATGAAGCATATACATTGTTGACACAATATATGTCTTCTCCAAATCTTATAAAGCACTCCTTAGCAGCTGAGGCAGCAATGAAAGGCATTTATCGATATCTGTATGGGAAAAATGGAAATGTTCATGACGAGGAAGTATGGGGAATAACAGGACTTTTACATGATATTGACTATGAAGTAGCACAAAAAGAAGACAAATTAGAGTTACATGGAAGACTGTTATTTGACCGCGACCCTACCCTTGTTCCAGAACCTATTCAACATGCAATCAAAGCGCACAACTATACTATGACAGAGACAGATCCAGAAACAGATTTAGATTGGGCAATTGCTACTGTTGATCAATTGACCGGTTTAGTAGTTTCGTCAGCGCTTATTGCAAAAGATAAAGAGTTAGCATCAATTGATAAAGAATTTGTCTTAAAGCGATTTCACACTCCTGGGTTTTCAAAAGGAGTTGACCGGGAAAATATTAAATTATGTGAATCTACCTTAGGTATTTCATTAAACGAATTCATTGATATTACATTGAAGTCAATGCAGAATATTGCTGACCAATTAGGATTTTCACAAAAGAAAGAATGGGTAATTGAATCACAAAATCAATCTAACAAAAAAACACAACAGAATGGACAGGATTTTTCAAGGAAAATGGTGATTGTTGTTAATAAAGAGTTACCTGCATGGCAAGTGTTAAATACGATTGGTCATATATCGGCATTTCTTGGAAATAAAATGGATGGTGCTTTTGATACGGGGGAAAGTTTTGATAGTAAAGATGGGACATCTCATCCACGAAATACTCAATATCCAATTATTGTTTTGTCTGGAAAAGTAGGACAACTTACCGACCTTGCTGCAAAAGCTCGAACTTCCGGTCTTCTCTACCATGGGTTTATCAGAGAAATGATTGAAACAACAGATGATTGGAAAATTGAAGAAATTCTTTCCAAGAAGAATGAAGAAGATGTAGAGTATTTGGGAGTTGGAGTCTTTGGAACAAATGAAGAAGTAGAAGCCTTAACAAAAAATTATAGTCTTTGGAAATAAGGCTTTAGTGAAAAAATCATTCTCTGATTCCACCCATGGTCATTTTTGCTGCTATCACAGATAATAAAATAGAGGTAATTTTTTCTATTCTTCGAATGACTTCTTCATTTAGGTGTTTGCTAATTGCTCCAGACAAAGCAAGTAACCTAGCTCCAGCTATTGTTCCAATAAAGTCCATTAAAAAGAATATGGTAATTGCATTTGCTATAATTGATTGCATGTTAATATTAGCATAACAAGATGGAAAATCCTTCAAGATGGTATTAGGTTCTAGACTAATTTAGGAGTAAGGAATAAAATTGCCTTATATGCAGAAAATTCTCATTGCTACAACAAATAAAGGGAAACTTCAAGAAATTAAAGAATATCTCTCAGACCTTTCGGTAACGTTTGTTTCTTTACAAGATGTGGGGATTACGCAAGACATAGAGGAAGACGGGAAAACATATGAAGAGAATTCTCAGAAAAAAGCTCTCTTCTATGCCAAACTTTCAGGTTTACCATCAATTTCTGATGATGGAGGACTTGAAATTGCAGCGTTAGGTGGTGCTCCTGGATTACGTAGTAAACGGTGGGTTGAAGGAGGAGAAGATGCGATTATTGAAAAAATGAAACAAGTCTCCAAAGAATTACCGGATGGTAAGCGGAAAGCACAATTTATTGCTTCTCTTTCTTTTGCCATGCCAGATGATCGGGTATGGAGTGAAACAGGGACAGTGAATGCCATTATTGCCAAAGAACCGCTTCTCAAAATTCTGAAGGGATTTCCTTATCGGTCATTTCTTTTTATTCCAGAAATTGGGAAATACTATCATGAATCTGAATTGACCGAGCAAGAGAAGAAAGAGTATAATCACAGGTACAAGGCACTTATGGAACTTAAGCCTATTATTAAAAAGGTTTTGAGTTTGGAATTTTAGATTCGCAATTTGAAATTTTTAATCAAATTTTAAAAATTAAATTTTAAAACATTTAGGTTTGATTTCAAATTAAAAATTATTTCTATGATAGATATTAAATTACTCAGAGAGTCTCCAGAATACTTTAAAGAAGCTGCAAAAGCAAAGAATGTTACGGTTGATATAGACCATATTTTGGAAATCGATGCAAAGCAGCGAGAATTTTCTCGTGCAGTTCAGACACTTCGTGAAGAAAGAAATATTCTGACATCTGTGATGAAAGGTGGAAAACCTACTTCAGAACAGATAGAAAAAGGAAAAAACCTCAAAGAGCGACTGGAAAAAGAAGAACATGCTCTTTCTGCATTGGATGAGGAGTTAAAAAGAGAGCTTTACAAAATCCCCAATCCAGTAAAACCAGATGTAAAGATAGGGAAGAATGAATCAGAAAATGAAGTTATAAAAACTATAGGAACTCCAAAAAACTTCAATTTTACTCCTAGGGACCATGAAGAACTTGGGAAAATGCTTGACATTATTGATACCCAGACTGCAGCAGAAATAAGTGGAGCACGCTTTAGTTATTTAAAAAATGAAGGAGCTCTTTTGGAGTTTGCTCTAAAGCAATTGGCATTTGAAGTCCTTTTGAAAGAAGGATTTACACCAATTATCCCACCAGTCCTCGTGAGAAAAAGTATTATGGATGATTTGGGATATACAGCAATGGGTGAAGATGAAAATATTTATGCAATCGCACAAGACGATTTATATTTGGTTGGTACTTCAGAGCAATCTATTGTCCCAATGTATAAAGATAAAATACTTGAAAAAACAGAACTTCCAAAAAGATTTGTTGGATTTTCTACTTGTTTTAGACGGGAAGCCGGAAGTTATGGAAAAGATACCAAAGGAATTTTCCGGGTTCATCAATTTGATAAAGTAGAAATGGTAAGTTTTGTTGAAGAAGGGAAAGATGATGAAGAACATGAGTATTTATTATCTTTGGAAGAAAAGTTTTTTCAAATTCTGGATATCCCTTATCAAGTTTTGAGAATTTGTAGTGGTGATTTAGGATTTAATGCTGCAAGAAAATACGATGTAGAAGCATGGATTCCATCCCAGGGAAAATATCGTGAAGTCACTTCCACATCAACAGTCACAGATTTTCAGT
This sequence comes from uncultured Gammaproteobacteria bacterium, assembly GCA_964598355.1. Taxonomy (GTDB): domain Bacteria; phylum Patescibacteriota; class Microgenomatia; order Levybacterales; family UBA12049; genus DASQJJ01. Next base: position 7,139 of record CAZRBN010000007.1, on the reverse strand, counting down.
CTCGACGTTTGAATATGAAATATCAAGATGTTGATGAGAGGAAATTTCTTCATGTGTTAAATGGAACCGCATATTCAATGAATAGACCAATCATTGCAATTCTAGAAAATTATCAGCAGGAAGATGGATCAGTTGTTGTTCCGGAAGTTTTGAGAAAATATATTGGTAAAGACATACTAAAACCTGTCTCTACAAAAAGGTAAATCTTCGGGTTTTTCTTCAAAGCGTTTGTTAATCAAAATTTTTTTAATGTTTTGGTATAAAAACTCTTCAAAATAGATAAAAGTATGTCCAAATACCTCTTTTAATTTTTGTTGTCCCGGCAACCTAAAACATTGTTTTTGAAGCAGACAAAAAATATTGACAAATCATGAAAAATATTTCACGATAGATACATCATACCTGCCCAAGATTTGTACAAATCGCAGGAAACAAAAAGGAGGTGATTTCCATGCCAGTAAAGAAAAAAACAGCACACAAGAAAACAGCAACTAAGAAAGCAACATCAAAGAAGACAAAGACAAAAGCAAAAAAAAGAAAATAGCTAAGTCTTGATCTTTTTTGATCAATACCAATTGATCGATTGGTAGCCCCCACCTCTGGTGGGGGTTTACTTTGGTTGAAGGGAAAGGGTATATGTGGTAAGATAAAAGTATATCCGCCGTCGTTCTGAACTTGCTTCAGGACCCTCTCCTTGTCGTCCCTGACTTGATCAGGGATCTATAAAATAAGGAAGGGATTCTCGCTTATGCGGGAATGACAAAGACAACATATATATGGCATTTTCATTTTTATCTAAATTATTTGACTCAAACGAAAAAGAAATTAAAAAACTCGAGCCGATTATTGCTGAGATTAACGCATTTGAGCCGAAAATGGCAAAATTAAAAGATTCAGATTTTGCAAAAAAGACAAAAGAATTCAAAAGGCGTGTTGCAGAAGAAGAATCTCTTAATTTGTTGCTTCCTGAAGCATTTGCTCTTGTACGTGAGGCTTCTAAAAGAGCAGTAGGACTCAGACACCACGATGTACAACTTATGGCAGCAGTTGTTTTATCAGAAGGAAAAATCGCCGAGCAAAAAACTGGAGAAGGAAAAACTCTTTCAGCTGTTCCTGCATTATATCTGCATAGTCTCACTTCAAAAGGTGTTCATTTGGTCACAGTTAATGATTATTTGGCGAGACGCGATGCAGGGTGGAATGGCCCTATCTTTCAATTGCTTGGTCTTTCAGTATCAGCAATTATCAGTGATAAATCATATATCTATGATGCAAGCTATACAAATAAAGAAGCGCAGGATTTTCGACTTATTCACTTAAAAGAAATAACCAGAAAAGAAGCATATCAATGTGATGTTGTCTACGGTATTAATTCAGAATTTGGGTTTGATTATTTACGGGATAATATGGCTCAGGATGTCAGTCAGTTGGCACAACGAGGTCATTATTATGCCATTGTTGATGAAGTTGACTCAGTCCTTATTGATGAAGCAAGGACTCCTCATATTATTTCTGCTCCTGACGAAGTTCCTACACAGAAATATTATGAATATGCAAAAGTGGTCGAGAAATTATCTGCTGATACTGATTACAAAATTGATGAAAAACTTCGTACAGCACATTTAACAGATCATGGAATTGCAAAGATAGAAAAACTGTATGGCATTGCTGATATTTATGAAAAAGATTTTGATACTGTTTACCACTTAGAGGCTGCACTGAAAGCAAAAACCCTTTTTCATAAGGAAAAAGATTATATTGTTAAGGATAATGAAGTTATTTTGGTCGATGAATTCACTGGCCGTCTTATGGTGGGCAGAAGATTATCAGAAGGACTTCATCAGGCAATAGAAGCAAAAGAAAATGTCACGATTCAGAGAGAATCTAAAACGTTAGCAACTGTCTCACTGCAAAATTATTTTAGAATGTATGAAAAGTTAGCTGGTATGACAGGTACCGCTGTTACAGAAGCAGAAGAATTCCACAAAATATACAAATTGGATGTTGTTGTTATTCCAACAAATCGTGAAATAACTCGAAAGGATGTATCAGATGCAGTCTATAAAACAGCTCGTGCAAAAGTAACAGCTGTAGTTGAAGAAATATCTGAAGCACACAAAAGAGGTCAGCCAGTGTTAGTTGGTACAACATCGATTGAAAAAAATGAACTTTTATCAGAGCTTTTGAAGAGGCGTGGTATAAAACATGAGTTATTGAATGCAAAAAATCATTTGAAAGAAGCAGAGATTATTGCTCGGGCTGGAGAAAAAGGTGCAGTGACAGTTGCGACTAATATGGCAGGAAGAGGCGTTGACATTGTTTTGGGTGGAGATAGTCCTAAAAATGAAGATGGTTCGGCAAAACAAGATTCAAAAGAATATAAAGAGTGGCAAAAGAGAAATGAAGAAGTAAAAGCAGTAGGTGGCTTATTTATTATCGGTACCGAACGTCACGAATCAAGACGAATTGATAACCAGCTGCGAGGTCGCGCGGGCAGACAAGGAGATCCCGGAACAACCAGATTTTTCGTAGCGCTTGATGACGATATAATGCGATTATTTGGCGGAGATACGATTGCAGGCCTTATGACACGATTTAATATGCCCGAAGATGTCCCTCTGGAGCATCCATTAGTGAGCCGTGCAATAGAACAAGCTCAGGTAAAAGTTGAAGGCTTTAATTTTGATACCCGCAAACATTTGGTTGAATACGATGACGTGTTGAATAAACAGCGTGAAATTATTTATGCGCTGAGACGAAAGGTTTTAGAAAAGGGAACAGAATTAAAAGAGGAAGTACTCACAAAAATTGACAGTACAATAGCAACCCTTGTTGGTATGGCAGTTGCAGAAGAAAGTGTCGGAGGACTATCTGCAAATCAAAAAATTGTTGGTGAATTTACAACTATAATTCCATTTGATGAAGCTTCTCAACAGCAGCTTGTTACACAATTAGAACAATTGCATTCCATTGATGAAAAATCAGAATTTTTGAAAGGTCTTGCCAAGGACATTTATGAAGGGCGAGAAAAACAATTGACTCCAGAAGTAATGCGTCAGATAGAACGGTTTGTCATGTTGTCTGTTGTCGATACATTTTGGATGGATCATTTAGATGCAATTGAAAATTTGCGACAAGGAATTGGTCTTCGCGGATATGGACAAAGAGATCCATTGGTTGAATACAAAAATGAGGCTTTTCGAATGTTTGAGCAGTTAGTCGGAGCAATTGATGGAGAGATAGTGCATAGGGTGTACAAAATTCAAGTACAACCCCAAGAAGAACATCAGCATATTCATACTGAGGTTCCAAAAGAGACAAATGGGACAAATGAGCCAAAGGGAACTACCTCTGTCATTCCGAGGAGTAAAACGATGAAGCAATCCCATGATTCTGGCCAAGCCAGAATGACAGAATCACAAAACACTGACTTAAAGAAAAAGTTAGGTCGTAATGATCTCTGTCCTTGTGGATCTGGTTTAAAATACAAAAGATGTGGTCTTATTAATGCTCCAGAACATAAAAGGTAACACTCTATGATTTCATTTATCTACTTTGACTTGGGTGGTGTAGTCCTGAAAGATTTCAGTGCAAGTAATAAATGGGATTTATTAAGAAAAGATTTGGGAATTAGCGACGAGGATAGAGATAAATTTAATAATCTGTGGAGAAATTATGAAAAAGAAATCTGCACAATATTACCCGTGTATGATATGATTCCAATTCTTGAAAAAGAATTTCATGTAACAATATCTAGAAATCACTCTATTCTCGATAATTTTGTAAAATACTTCGAAAAAAATGAATCTATATGGCCAGTTATTGATGAAGTAAAAAGATATTACAGGGTAGGACTTCTTACCAGTATGTATGTCGGAATGCTTGATGAGATTCTTAAGGTTGATATCCTTCCGCATGTTGTTTGGGATAGGATTATTGATTCATCTATTGTGGGCTTTGCCAAACCAGATAAGAGAATCTTTGAAATAGCACAAAAGGAAACTCAATTGAATTCGGAAAGTATTCTATTTGTTGAAAATAATAGAAATAATATTGATGTTGCTAAAACGTTGGGTTGGAAAACATTTTTCTATGACTCTTCAGACTATGACTTATCAAGCAAACACCTTTATGATTATGTTCGCCAGGAATTAAAAGACTAGCTTTTCTTTTTTGCTTTGACAATTAAGGAAACACCAACAAAAGGTTGGATAGCTGATTCAATGACTCGTAACATGGGGACAATTTTATCAAACAAAACAATTTGGTAGTGATTTAGGTGATTTCCTCTTTCTATTCTATTTCGTACTATCCAGCTGATAAGACCAATGAAGTTGAAGAAATAGAACTCCTCAATGGAAAAGCCTGCTTGAGTAAGTTTTTGCAGTAGAGTATCTTTTTCATACCTTCGGAAATGGCCAAGACGCTTATCCAATTGTGTATATGCTATTTGTTTGGCGGGTACTAACAAAAGGAGATTACCTTTTGGTTGTAAGAGTTGATACATGTTGTTAAGTGCTTTTGTATCATCTTTAATATGTTCGAGGACATTAATCCCAATAATTGCTTTAAAATAATTTTTGAATTTTCTAGGATTTTCTTTTTCAATATTAAGGTGAATAATTTGCTTACTTTTTTTCGGGAATTTTTGTTGCAGATGTTGAATAAGTCCTTTATCAATATCTGAAAGAAATACATTGGGTTTTTCAATAAAAAATGTGCTAATATTCCCAGTTCCAGACCCTATCTCTAAAATATGAGATTTGAGAAGGGGAAGAAATTGATCTATTATCCATTTATTATAGTTTTCTGCTCCTTCCAAAACCTCAAGTGTATTAAGACCTTGGTATTTGATCATACAGAAATATACTATATACTATTAGAAAAGATTCAACAATAATTGAAAATACTATGAGAAAACTTTTTCTATTAGTAGCTAGTATATCTATTATTCTCCTGACACTGTTTCCAAGAAGCGTAGAAGTTATTGCTCATAATTACCTTTTTGGTTTTGATCAAGGGAGAGAGTATTTAGCTGCAAAAGGCATCGTTATTGATCATAAATTTATTCTTATTGGTACAGAATTAGGCGCGGGAGATGCTGGAATATCCGGTATTTTCCATGGACCTATCTATTACTACCTTCTTACCATTCCATTTATTCTCTTTCATGGAGATCCTTATGGTGGAACAGTGATGATGTTTCTTTTTGGCTTAGCAACAGTTATTTTCTCTTTTTTCTTAGGTAAAAAACTTTTTGCAATTTGGGGAGGTTTATTAGTTGCTTTTCTTGTTGCTGTTTCTCCTCCTCTTATCTCTCAATCTCGATTCATTTGGAGTCCTAATCCTCCGTCTTTTTTTATTCTGCTAACTTTTTATTTTGTCTATCAATTTCTTAAGGAAAAAAGGTTCTTTTTCCTCTTCTTGGCAGCTTTCTTCTCAGCATTTGTCTATAACTTTGAATTTGCAATTGCCATTCCTATGTGTCTAACTCTTTTTACATTTTCCCTTTTCCAGGGTAGAAAGAATATAAAGAGTGTAGTAATTTTGTTGGCAGGATATTTTGTCGGCTTTCTGCCCATGATCCTGTTTGAATCACGCCATAAATTTATGGCATTGCATGGAGTTATTTCGTATCTTTTCAGCCACAATACCACTCATACAGCACATAAGGAAAATTTTTTCTTTTTTATAGCACAGCATTGGGGAACATTTTTAAGTAACCTTGCAGATACATTTCCCAAAAGAGGGTTATTGCCAGAGTGGATGCTGGCCGGATTCCTTGTACTAGGAGTAGTATATTTTCTGAGAAAAGAAACAAATACATACCTCAAACATTTTTTTGCATATCTCTTATTATTATTCCCCATTAATTTTATCGTCTTTTCATTTCTAAGAAACACTGTGTATCCTTACTATCTTACAGACCTTACGTTTGCCTACATACTGCTTTTTAGCTACATTATGTGGTCTGCTTTTCAACAGAGAAACATATGGGTTCAATCACTAACAGGACTATATATAGGAGCATTGTTGATTACAGCAGTGTTAAATACAGTTTCTACTTCAATATATGATTATTCTGATTTTGGAGGGATCGCAAAGATAAAAGGTCTAGAACAAGTGATGGATTATATCTATACAGATGCTCATGGGAAGCCCTTTGGACTTTTAATATTTGCTCCTCCTATATATACGTACCAATATGATTATATGGCATGGTGGTATAGTGAAAGAAAATATCACTACAAACCTTATTCAGAAAAAAAAGGCACAGTCTACCTTCTCATAGAACCTGATCCATACAAACCCTGGTCATATAAGGGATGGCTTGAAACAGTTATTAAAACAGGAGATGTTGTTAGTACAACGACTCTTCCTAGTGGGTTTATTGTTCAGAAAAGAATCATGGAATGAATGTAAAGTTATCTTTTAAACAATCCATTAATTTCATTCATGGTCAGTATAATTCTTGTAGGACGTCCATGTGGACAGGTTGTATTATTTTCTGTTTTATTTAAATCCTGAACAATTTTTTTCATTTGCTCTTCATTCAAACTATCTCCTGCTTTAACAGCTGCTCTACATGCAAGAAAGGCGATCATTTCTTCAGAGACTGTATCTATCTCTTTTAAAGGAAGATCTTGCTCTACGTTTTCTAGAAGTTGTTTAATAAGTTCTTCAGGATTTCTATCTTGGAGAAGAAAGGGCACATGGGTAACTACCCTAGTAGCGTTAACTGTTACAGGGGAAGCGTTAAGAGAATGTTTTTTAACAGTTATTGGTTTACGAACAAAACTTGTGATCACAAACCCGAGATTCTTAAACAGTTTTTTGTGTTCTTCAAGCAATAATTGCTCGCTTTGCGATAAGTAAAGGGCAGCAGGTTCTTTTAATTGTATAGATTTCTTTTTATTTTTTTGCTTAATAAATTCTCTTTTTAATTTTTCAAATAATATCCGCTCATGTGCTGCATGTTGATCGGTAAGTATAAGTCCTTGTTGTGTTTGATTAAAAATATACAGATTGTTAATTTGAATAAAGTGGCTATCATTTTTAACTGTGAATATCCCTTTGTCTAAAATTGTTTGTTTTAGTAATTTCCCTGCAAATGAATGTGTTGTCCCATATCCTGTTCT